>CALLXF010000031.1 GCA_938015805.1 uncultured Saprospiraceae bacterium
GCACTTTAGTCGTTGAAAAAGATACGGTCTTATCCTCAGCAGAAATAGGGATCGCTGCGAGTATCGGGAAGTCCGATTGCACCGTGGCAAGATTACCAAAAGTGATGATCATCTCTACTGGGGACGAACTAGTACCTATCACCAGCGAACCCTTAGCTCATCAAATCAGACGGTCTAATGTACATCAGCTACACGCTGCTTTGAGCCAGAAAAACATCTATGCAGACACGACCCATCTCAACGATAATAAAGCCGTAATCCAAAACAAGCTCTCTCGCTATCTCAATCAATATGACGCAATCATTTTAAGTGGCGGAGTCTCTAAAGGAAAATTCGATTATCTACCTGAGGTTTTTAAAGAGCTGCATATCAAAAAACTGTTTCATAAAATAAGGCAACGTCCAGGGAAGCCATTTTGGTTTGGTCAGTACAGAGATCAGTGTACTATTTTTGCATTACCAGGAAATCCCATTTCTTCCTTTTTATGCCTACACAAATATTTCTTCTACTGGTTAGATTTATCATTAACAGGTACACCACCGCGTTACCCTATAGCGATATTAACGGACGATGTTATTTTCTCCAAAGAGTTAGATTATTTTTTAGAAGTACAAATAACTTATTCGGACAATGGTGAGATACAGGCTACTCCGATTAAAGGGAATGGTTCAGGCGATCTTAGTAATTTAGTAAATGCAGATGCTTTTATAGAATTGCCCATGGGTAAAAATAAGTTTATCAAAGGAGAAGCTTATACCATAATACCCTATCGTGAGTAAATCACAAATTCTTCAATCAGTTTACTCCTCTATGACCAACACCTTAATCACTTACTCAAACACAAACTACGTTTTAGCTTCATGTCTCATTATTCTTCCATTTAGCTTTGGAGCTTTTGGATATTTTGCGGTAATCGGGCTAGGACTATGGTTATTGCTTTACGTTTACTATTGTTTTAGAAAAAATATTCCTTGGTGGAATAAAGTTTTAGTTTTTGCAATTCCCTATCTAATTATATCATTAGCTGTTGGAGGTAAATCCGCATTTGTCTATTACTGGTAATAGCTTCCTAATTAGATAATAACATTTCGTTTATATCCCCTTAACAAGTTGAGCCATAGTCTTACTGTAATTTTACTCTAACGATAATATCAATTAAAAATAAAATTGATATACCTTTTAATGATTGTTGAGGGATAATGGATAAAGATCTATTCTCCTTTTTTTATAAGCTTTACATTTTTGATGTAATCTGATCGATCAGAATACCGGTTGCTACCGCCGCATTTAGAGACTCGGCCCCTATTTTTTTAGATCCATCGATACAGACCCATTGATCTATGAGGGCTCTAGTCTCATCAGAAACACCTGATCCTTCATTACCGATTGCTAAAACCATTTTACTCGGGATCGCTAAATCGTGTATAGTTTTACCATCCATCGCTGCTCCTAAAATGGCGTATCCATTCTCTTTAAAAGAGGTGAGTTTACCAGCTATCAATTCCACTCTTAAAAAAGAACCCATAGAGGACTGTATCACTTTAGGATTATACAAATCGACGCAATCTGGCGAACAAATTATCTGTCTCATTCCATACCAGTCGGCAATACGTAGAATGGCACCCATATTCCCCGGGTTTCTAATTCCATCCAGGTACAATAGAAACGGTTGGCTCTTTAACAAAACTTTATCGCTAATATCCTGCTTATCGGCTACTAAAAGCACCTCAGAAGGCGTCGACAATACAGAAACTTGTTTCAGATCTTTAGGGGTTGCAATAAGTAGTTTTGGTACTAGATCAGAAAGGATATCCTTATTTTTAGAAACCCATGTTTCTGTGGACACAATATATTCTATCTGAGAAGGATTAGATATTATAATTTCCTTACATATTTTATGACCTTCTGCAATGTATTTATTATACTTTTGCCTATGTTTTAAAGCATGTAGAGAGCGGATGTATTTTGCCTTTGCCTTAGATAAATGTATAAGATCCAATGATTAAAAATTAAGTGATTACAAAAATAGCTTTATTGCATTAATGAGCTTCTATTTGTTTTCTATAAGATGAAAAATAATACAGACAACATATCGATATTCTCTATCCATAAAATGGGTCTCTTAGGTATGTTAACGATCTGTATATTAATGCTTATCACTGCGTGCGGTATTAATGGAAAACTAACTGATAATGAAACCCTACTGAACAAAAACAGTTTTGATTTTAAGGATGCAGAAAATATTACGGATAGAACCAATCTAGAATTTTACCTAGCTACTTTTCAAAAACAAAGGCCCAACGGCAACTGGTTCTTATTATTCCCAAGAGAATATTTTTATGTACATAATGCAGCACCGGGAGATACATCCTGGTGGAATAATTTTTTACGTAAGGACATCGGAGAAATCCCAGCCATTTACGACTCATTAGAATCTAAGCAATCCGCAACGGACATGCAGCTGTACCTTAGAAATCTTAAAGGATACTACGATGCCGAGGTAGAATTTAGTGATAGCCATAAAGGCAAAAAAACAGAAGTTACCTACCGCGTCACGACTGGTCAACGCTATGTCATAAACTCTATTGAATATCTAGGACGTGATACTTTATTATTAGACGAGATTAAAAAAATAAAAAAAGAAGCTAAAATAAAAGTTGGTGATCCTATAGATGCTCCCACCTTTGATCAGGAAAAAAATAGAATTACTAAACATTTACAAAATGTCGGATATGCCACTTTTAAAGCTAATCGATTTAGAATATTTGGAGATTCCATAGGACATAAAAAGGCGGTAGATATTATTTTAGAAGTTATCCCTAGAGAGGATGGATCAAATGATAAAAAGTATACGGTAGGAAAAATAGATGTATACACAGATTTTATACAGGGACAAGAGGCCAAAAACAACTTAGAAGAATCGGTTGATGATATTCAGTTTTACGCTCAGTCAAATAGTTTTGTAGTTAACCCTAAAAGGCTGTCAAAATTCATTTCTGTTAAGCCCGGAACTAATTTCAATGAAGAAGAAAGAGTAAATACTTTTAAGCGATTAAACAGTCTTGAGCCTTTTAAATTCTCAATTATTAATACTGTCGTCAATATTGAAAACGATAGTATTCTGGATTACACTATACTACTAACGCCGCACCAAAATAAGTGGATATCTGATTTTGGGATAGAGGGGTTTTACTCCACAGTAAGTAATGTTCGACAGCTCTTCGGAACGAGTGCCTATGCTACCTTAGAAAACAGAAATCTATTTGGAGGAGCAGAGCGTAATAGATTTAATGTAGAGATCGGAGGTGAAGTAGGTAGAAATTTAGATCAAGGAAATACTGGAAGTTTTGGATTAGCAACTTCTTTTTTACGAATACAAGATAATTTAGAAATCCCAGTGCTTATTGATTTCTTTAAAACTACAGCACTGATTAAAAAAACTGGTTTGATCAGTGATCGCCAATACGATAAATTTAAAAGAGAAGCCAGAACTAACATAAATGTAGGTTATAATGGACAGCAGATATTTAGCTTGTATAACATCCGTTCTTTTAGCAGTTCGATAGGCTACAGCTATATTCCTAATGCAAGACATTCTTTCAACCTGCGTCAGCTGGCTTTAAATTTAAACAGTTATAGTTTAGAGGATGCTTTTATTGATCGTGTAGGGAGTAACCCTTTGATTATAAATAGTCTGAGTAATAATCTATTTACGGGTTTTTTATTTAGAGATATAAATTATGTTTATGCTAGTCGTAAATCTCTCAAAGGCAGTTCGTTTAGACTGATTGCGGATTTAGAAATTTCAGGATGGGAAACCGCTATTGTAAGTAAAGCATTTGGGCTGGGAAGTAATACTGATCCTGTTACGCTATTTGATACTTACGAGTTTTCAAAATATTACAGGATCGATCTCGACGGTCGTTATTATAAAGATTTCTCTAAAACAACGTCTTTTGCAAGTCGTATTAATTTTGGAATTGCGAGACCCTTTGGAGACTCCGATGAGGTTCCATTTATCAAGCAGTTTTATGTGGGTGGACCCAATGGAATACGTGCCTGGCAAATAAGAGAGCTCGGCCCAGGCGGATATGATAAACCTGAATTTTATTCAGAGAGTACACCCTTATTTTTCCAACAGGGGGATTTAAAATTCCAGTTTAGTGCGGAATATAGATTCGATATAGTTCCATGGCTAGAATCCGCTTTGTTTTTAGATGGAGGAAATGTGTGGACACTAGATAAAAATGATACTCGTATCAATAGTCAATTCTCTACAGATTTCCTAGATGATATAGCAGTTGGGTACGGCTGGGGATTGCGTTTTGATTTTAATTATTTTAATATCCGTTTTGATTTTGCTTATAAACTCAGACGACCTTATGCTAATCCTAATGAGAGTAGATGGATTGCCTTTAAAGGCCAGCGAATAGGTAATATAAATGTTGCCATCAATTATCCTTATTAAGGCCTAGATCCTTAGATCTGAGATTTTTAAATGTGAGATTTTTAAATGCGAGACTTAGAGATACTAGACCGTTTCTATTAAATGATTCTTCAGCACTTTAGACCTTCAAATTATTAAACTTTTAGATCATCGAACCTTATATAACTCAAACCTCCAACCAAAAAACCATCAATAACAATCCTATAAACCACTATTTAAACAAAGTTGCCCGTCCATATTTAGAGCATATGGGACATACCAATGGATCATGACCTCTGGCTGGGCAGTACTCCCTTCCAAAAAATATAATCTGTAAATGCAGCTTATTCCAGATTTCTTCTGGAAATAATCGCTTGAGATCTTTCTCTGTTTTAGTTACGTTCTTTCCTGTGCTCAGCGTCCATCTATAAGCAAGCCTATGTATATGTGTGTCTACTGGAAAAGCAGGAACACCAAAAGCCTGAGCCATTACCACAGAAGCCGTCTTATGCCCTACCCCCGGTAATTCTTCCAACGATTCAAAACTCTGAGGCACCTCTCCATTATACTTATCTAAAAGAATATGAGATAAATTGTAAATAGCATTTGACTTCATTGGCGAAAGCCCACAAGGCCTAATAATCTCTTTTATCTGAGCAACTGTCAGTTTTATCATCTCCTGCGGGGTATCTGCCAAAGTAAATAATGCAGGTGTCGTTTTATTAACCCTTACATCAGTGCACTGAGCAGATAGAAGCACTGCAATCAGCAAGGTGTACGGATCTTTATGATCTAACGGCACAGGCACTTTTGGATATAGCTCTTCTAATATCTCCGCAATAAATACTGCTTTTTGCTTTGCTGATAACCGATTCATGATACCGTTTTTAAAAAATCGATCGTATCCACATCATCGGCATAATCATTTACCCTCGGCTGCTGAGTCATCCCGTAAGGAATAACGGGAAGGTCTACCCATTCCTGATTAGTCGCAATACATTGTATATCGTCTCGTTCTGTCACTAACTTTGTACGGAGTACTTTTAAATCGTCATAATGCTCATAATTAAGACTTGCAATTCTGGAAGATTTATGTTCCTGTGGTCTTAGGATAATACAACCATTATTTAAATATTTTTCTTGATTCAATAAAAACAAGGCGATGTTATAATCAAAATTGTTTTTATACTTAGAGTGATGAATCAGCTCATTTTTCTCATGCAATACTTCCAGCAATGGCGTAAAATCGTAACCTGCAGGGACATATAATTTAGATACATTACGACAACCTAGCCCAAAATAATCAAAAATATCTGTGGACAATTTCCTGAAATCATCCACCGTTTCTGATCCATCTAAAACGGCGATTCCATTTCTATGCTTCCTAATAATATGCGGATATTTACTAAAATAATAATCAAAATATCTTGCAGAGTTATTACTTCCCGTGGCAATAACGGCATCAAAATCGGTAAGCCGATCTACTGACTCAAAAAAAGAAGAAACACGGCTATCCATATGCGACAACTTGTCTATCAAAAAAGGAATTAATATTTTATCCTTATCCGAAAACTTTATCTTAGCGTGGTGTCCAGATATAAACACGCATAACAGATCATGGAAACCCACCATCGGTATGTTACCCGCCATTATGATTCCGATACGTTTATGAGCAATCTCTTGAGGAAGTTGATACTCTTGTACCCATTTAGTAAGCACCTCTTTTTTTAAAAAATAATTTGCTAGATTGGAGAGTGCTTTACTTGTGTTTTCTCTTGTAAACCAGGCATTATGATAGTAAGCACTATCAATAATTTCAGATAATTTAGGATCATCCGATAACAAATATTCTCCTAGTCGTGATAGTAAATCTATTCGTTCTTTTAACAACAACATGTTAATAATATTTACTTGCTATATTTCTTAAACAATATTCTTTCTAGAGGCTAGATAGTTATCCCACTTTGTGAGGACCTCTGTCATATCTGCTGGCAACTCCGACTCAAAAAAGACTTCTTTTTTAGTAATCGGATGTATAAAACCAAGAGACTTTGCATGCAGTGCCTGTCGTGGAATCACCTTAAAACAATTTTCTACAAATTGCTTATACTTAGTAAATACTGTTCCCTTACGGATCGTATTTCCGTCGTACCTGGAGTCGTTAAAAATAGGGTGATTTTTATGATTCATATGGACTCTAATCTGATGCGTACGTCCAGTTTCTAGTTTACACTTTATCAGACTAATGTAGTAATAGTCCTTGATGACTTCATAATGAGTCGTTGCTGTTTTACCTTCGTCCCCGTCCGGAAAGGCATGCATTTTTATACGATCCTTAGGGTGACGACCGATGTTACAGTCGATAGTTCCTTTCTCCTCTTCAAAATTACCCCAGACAATCGCATGATATTCTCTATGGATAGAGTGATCATAAAATTGCTTAGAAAGATGCGTCATTGCCTCTTCTGTTTTAGCAATTACCAGCAACCCAGAGGTTTCTTTATCTATACGATGAACCAGCCCCGGCCGATCAGGTAAATTACCATCCAGCACAGGTAGAGCCTTAGATTGAAAATAATGCATGAGCCCATTTACTAGAGTTCCAGAATGATTACCCACTCCTGGATGCACGACCATACCAGAAGGCTTATTTACGATCAGTAAAGCATCATCCTCATAATGGATATCTAGTGGAATATCTTCTGGGATTACACTTGCGTGAATGGAAGGCGGATTAGGTAATACTACTTTTATCTCCTCATTAGGACGAACCTTATAATTAGATTTTACGGTTTTATTATTGACTAAAACAGCTCCCGCTTTGATGGCATTCTGGAGTCGATTACGAGATATTTTTTCTATTTTTTCTAGAAGAAACTTATCGATTCGGATCGGTGTCTGACCGGGATCTACTTTGACCTCATGATGGATAAAAAGTTCGTCACTCGCATTATTTGTCTCCTCCATCTTATTTTATTCTTAGTAATATATTTATGTTAGCAATTTTAAAAATTACAACCATGAAATTTAATTCCTTTTGTGTCAAAGAATCAAAAGACAAAGTTACAACTAAACCGCATGTACTGCCTATATATGCGACATCATCTTTTGTATTTGAAGATATAAATCAAGGGATGGATATTTTTACGGGTAAAACAGAAGGACATAAATATAGCCGTTACGGTAATCCCACTATCGATGCTGTTGCCGAAAAAATTGCAAAAATGGCGGTGTATGGATCGGAATTATCTGCTTTTGCTCACATGACTAGTAGTGGGATGTCGGCCATCAGTGTGGCATTAACGAGTTTGCTAAAAGCAGGAGACACAGTGCTCAGTCAGGGCAATCTCTATGGCGGAACCACTGAACTACTTCAAAAAATCGTGAGTAAATCTGACATAAAAACCTTATTTACAGACTTACGCGATCTCGATAAAGTAGAAGATACTATAAAAGCAAACCTGGATATAAAGCTATGCTATTTTGAAACACCTGCAAATCCTACCATGGCATGTGTGGATATAGCAGGTATCTGCGAGATATGCCACCGTCATGGGATAATAACAGTTGCTGATAATACTTTTTGCACAGCGTACTTCCAGCAACCCTTATTACTGGGAACAGATATCGTAATCCATTCTACTACTAAGTATATGAATGGTCATGGCAGTGGAATCGCTGGTGTAATTATAGGTAAATCACCAGAGCATGATGAATTGATCTGGACGACTTTAAAACTTACTGGAGGCACATGTAATGCGTGGGATGCATGGATGGTAAACCAGGGGCTTAAAACACTATCACTTAGGATGGATAAACACTCTAGTAATTCTCTGGCTGTGGCCGAATATCTTTCTACCCATAATAGAATAAAACAGGTGAATCATAATGGTCTTCCCAGTCATCCTGATTACGAACTGGCTAAAAAACAAATGTCAGGCTACGGAGGAATGATGAGCTTTGAGATTGACGGAAATGTTCAAGACGGCATTGACTTTATGAACAGGCTTACATTTTGTACTCTTGCTCCCACATTGGGAGATGTAGATACACTAGTACTCCACCCTGCCTCATCGTCTCATCTAAATGTTGCCAAAGAGATCAGAGAACGCAATGGGATAAGCGATGGCCTGGTACGTCTATCTATAGGGATAGAAGATCCTGCAGATATTATTGCAGATCTGCAACAGGCTCTAGATAATTGATAATCATAATTAAAGGAATAATTATCACTTGACTTTTTGACTTGACCATTGCTTATCAGAAAGATCTCTCCCTTATAGTTGAGATCACGAAAAAGGAAAATAATGCTATCTTGAAGACATGGTATCTACTTAAACAATTTAACTGTTGCACCTTCATCATTCTCTGTAATGGTGACCAGTAATTCCCTAGCTCCTGATCTTTTTTCCTTGTAAACTTTTGAACCTATAGACCATCGCTCTTTCTTTTTTAACCCTGGCAATAGCGAAAACCCATAACTAAATGTTGTACCATCTTTTTTAGGACCTACTATCACAAAATGATTACGTTTAAATGAATTGTTCTTTATTTCTAAATCTATAAATCGGAGATCTTGATTAGTCATCTCTTCTCCACCATTTACAGGGTTTTCATAATCGTCATCCAGATCATCGCTTATAGGCTTAGACATTAATATCAATCTTGCTCGCTTATTTAAATTTGTTTTTAAGTTTGAAACTTTGTTTAAAGTAACCTTAGAATCATCGTCTATAGAAACATAGGCGTTTTCTAAAATGGCTTTAGAAAGATCAATAGTTGTTCCTGTGGTGATCACCTTTATATTTCGAGCTGATCCTTCTGCTATAATTCTTCCTACATTCCCTTCTAAAGTAAGATCCTGCATCTTCATATTTATTATGGTCGTTTCGGAATGCGTGCCTTGATATACTTTTTCAAGAGCAGGACAGCCTATCGTTATGACAGGATTGGTTCTTGGTTCGATCCATTTTATCTGATCTAGGGTAAGATGACCATTTGCAAATTGCTTCCCTATCCAAGAAATGACATTCTCATCTGTTGTAATCGTCATCATTTCTTTTTGATTGTAATCCAATACGATATCTGCATTTAATTGGATATCAATACTGCGTAAGTCTTTTAGCTCTATGGTCTCAGTTACTATCTTACCATTACCATAAATTTGAGCTCCAGCCTGATAAGCTGTAACCATTACCATAAACAATAAAAACCTTAATCTCATTTTAATACTTTTTAAGTTTTAAGAATGCCACAAATATTATCAGCAACCATGGACATAAGCGTCTCAAATCACACTAGCGAGTATCAATACTTGAAGGAGACGTCTCAAATCATCCTAAATAACTGATAATGAGAATATTAAAAAATCTATTTATTTCGAAAAGCAGAGGGAGATTTGCCTGATATTCTTTTAAATACTCTGTTAAAAGTGGCTTTACTATTAAAACCAGAATCATATGCAATCGACAGTATAGTTAAATGCTTTTTTTCTGGGTCTACTAATTGGGATTTTACATGTTCTACACGATATTGATTTATAAAATCATTAAAATTAATTCCCTTTCCTTTATTTATAATAAAAGAAAGCTGGGTCGGATTAAGTCCGATTTTTCTAGCCAACTGACTTAGAGAGAGATTAGGATCCAGGTAAAGTTTTTCTAAATCGATTATCCTACATACCTTATCTAATTCTTCTTGATATTTAAACTGATCAATTGTATGATCACTTTTAAAAGAATCATAAGACTCAGAAAGATTAATCTTCTTGACATTTTCTAATGGTGTAAAATACCCTTTGACACCTACATAAATCACGACTAAAGCCGAACAGAACTGATACCACCATTCTTCAGTCCAATGTAGGTCTAATATAAATCCGTCAGTGATTGTTTGTACAACATCATAAATAAATAAGAAAGTATAAGCTATTAAAAAATTACGTAACCATCTCAGTTCGTAATTGTAAGTATTAGAATATTCTTGGACTAATCGATTTCTAAAGACATAATATATCTTGAACGAGAGTACCAAATAAACGAATAACTGAAGTGTAAAGAAAGCAGAGAAACCTATTGTTAAATGCTCCATAGCCCAGCTGTATAAAACCCCATTTTGGGTATTTTCAAAACCTGGTTGTCTAACATCATAAAGATAAACCCCAATATAAAATACTACATAAAGTAAGGCGGGCACAAAATGTAATGTATCTCGTTTAGAGAAGAAAAAAGACTCCTCGACGCTGGCTTTTATGTAAAAATAAATTAGTGGACCTGATGCAAGTCCTAATGAAATCAAATAATAATTAATCTTGGTATTTTTAAAAGTATCATACCATGACATAAATCCTATGGTATAGGTAGTCCGATGGTAACACGTAATTAGCAATAAGATAGCCAGGAAAATATCCGAAGCAACTGATTTACTTCTAAACCTATAGACTAACAACAATGCAAGTAAAAGTCCCTGAATTACTAAGACTAATAATGGAGTCGAATAAATATTAAAATCTGGAAACATCTAAGTGCAAATATGCCTAATTAGAAAGGATTATTTTACTATCGGATCTTTTAGCTGACCTCTATTTCCTAATTCCACTACTCTTACATTAGACATCTTACCGCTATCTATTTCGAAAAGTAATATCGTTCTGAACTTATGAAAACCGTGATGTCCACAGGCACCTGGATTCATGTGTAGTAAATTATGTTTAGGATCAGGCATCACTTTACAAATGTGAGAGTGACCACATATATATAAGTCTGGTTTTTGTTCTTTCAAAATGGCATCCACTCTTTTAAAAAGTCTTCCCGGATACCCTCCTATATGTGTTATAAAAACATTCAGTCCATCAATCGTAAAATTTAGATTTAATGGAAACTCAGCTCTGATTTTAGAATCATCGATATTTCCGTACACTGCTCTTATGGGTTTCCCCAATGTTTCTAATTCATCTATAACCTTACGTGGTCCTATATCTCCACCATGCCATATCTCATCTACTTCCTTTAAATGATCTAATACATCTTGTCCCATATATCCATGGGTATCTGAGATTAATCCGATTCTAGTCATAAGAGAGTTTTAAAAATTTAGCAAGCCATAAAGGTATGAAGAATCTAACGAGCTATTTATCTATCTCTAATGCCCTTTGCAAAGAATTAATTTTTAGATGGTAGCTCAATGGGATAAAACTTCCAATTAGAAAAAGAACAATCAGAAGAATGAGAATAATATCCTCAGTGATTAATGGCCAGCCAAACCCAACTTCTACCCAGGCAAAATATATAACGACAATAAATAACAACATCGTAAATGTTATAATAATTATAGAGATCCCTAATCGTAATACCATATTCCAGAAAGCTATAAATCGGAGTCCACGAATTCTACTTTGGGAATAATCCAGAATATTTTGATCCTGCAGATCGACTCTTAACTGAAGGTCATTAATCTTTTTCCAATCAACGCTGTAAAAAACAACTAATACAAAATGAGATAAGATTAAAAAATGAACAGAGAATTCTACTAGATTTTTAAACATACTATTCTTTTATAAAACCCAGTTTCATCGTATATAAAGTAAGAAATTGTAAAAAGGATGATCATCGCAAGAGCACTGTACAAAATCCCCATTAGCCTCAATAATGTCATAGCTCTAAATTAAAAAAGTCTAACCCAAAATTAATTGGGTTAGACTTACAATCCTGGTTTTAAGCCAGAACACTTTAGTTCATTACAATCATTTTCTTAACGGCTACCTTTCCAGCAGCACTTAGCTGGTAATAATAAACTCCTGTAGAAGGAAGATCATTCTTACTAACTCTGATCGATGTGATTCCTTTTTCTGCATAAGCAGAAGAAGACATTATTATTTTACCAGTTACATCCATTACATCTAAAGTATAATGAGCTGCATCTGACATATTAAATCTAATTTCTGTATCAGTAGAAAATGGATTAGGTGTATTTTGATATAATGCAAAGTCATCTGTCGTTACAGACCCTCTAAATTCTAATGCAAGATCTAATATCTGAGCATCGCTGTCATAAGCTTCCGCAATAGTTATATCTGAGGATAACGTAAGTGCCTCTGATATATAACCGTCTGTCTGAGCTACAAAAGATAATGTAAATACATGTCCATCAATAGTCGGGTTAGAAATATCATCCCAACTCATAGAAAGCCTATTATCTCTAACATTGATATTAGAGTTAGTAACGTTTATCTCATTGGAGGTAACTCCAGAAAAACTTAAACTATTATCTATGTTCAATGTAAATTGCATTCCCAGAAGTGCTACCGCTTCTTCTGCTGTAAATACTACGTCTACATTTTCACCAGCCACAAAAGCACGATCATTTATAACCATATCAAAAGATGCTCCTGATCTGTTTTCTGTGACATTACCATTTACATTATACTCAGCATTATCATTTACATCTCCTACTTTGATCGCTACAAAATCTGCTTCATTTTCATTTACATACAGTGCACTTATATCTATCGTCTCCTCATAACCCCATGGAGTTAGTGGATCATTAAAGGTATAAGCTGCAGGTACAAATAAATATGGATCGTTACTAGGAAACTGGTCGTAAATTCCTAATATCATTTTTCTCAGTTCGATCAGATCGGTAGCAGAAATATTTCCGCTTTTGTTAATATCCGCTGCTATCAATTTATACGGAGATGTGATTAATTGCATATCTAAAATATGCTTCTGAATCAATACAAGATCTAAGGTAGAAACCCCGTTCATTACATCTGTAGTTTTCTGAGGATCGATAGAATATCCGTCATAGTAATCTAAAGGATTAAATAAATATTCTCCTGTTTGATCAGTCATATTCATCAGAGCTACATTATCTGTAACATTCATTAACTCTACTTCTACGTCTACTACTTCTTCTCCCATCTCACTCATTACTTTACCAGCAACAACTGCATCTAAAGCTCCTTGATCCTGACAAGCATCAGAGTTATCTTGCAATACTAAAATTACAAGACAGAATTCAGAATTACCATCCTCATCTATTACATACATCTGTAAAGGAATCTCTACTCCGATCCCATTAGGAACATCAGAACAATCAAATTCTAGAGCAGGCTGAGTACCTTCTGCATTAAAAGAAAACACTAACTGATCCTCTGGACTACATGAGTCTTCTGACTTAATATTAAAATCAGATGCCCATACTTCTGTTTCTCCATTATCATCGAGAACCCATACTAACTCAGCTAAACAAATAGGAGTAGGTGCTTTATCATCCGTTATGGTTAATTTAAAATCACAATCGCCTACATTTCCACACTCATCAGTGGCATAGTATGTCACAAGATGTCTTCCTGACGGATAAGTATCATTTATCTGTGTACCGTTACCTGTTACATCTATAGAACCATCACAATAGAAATCTATTTCCCAATTGTAATTCAGGTTAGTAGAACAATCATCAGTTGCCGATTTATTAATATTTACAGCAGCTTGACAATCTTGATTATCATCAGATATAGTAATATCATCGCATCCTGTAAACACAGGTGCTTCGCCTCCTGAGATATTTATAGTTTGTTCAAATTCAAAAAACTGGATAGGTGTGTTAGGCATATACATACACCAGTCCGTTACCTTCCATGTTCTTTTTATAACTAGACAGTTTCCGTTTAAATTATAGAATTCCGCATCATCGTAAGTTATTGCAATATCTACACACTCAGAATCATTATTTACTGTAGGGAAACTTCCTATAATATATGGATCTGTTTCTACATCAGAACAACCGTTTACGGTGAGATTTTCTACAGGCCAGTTAATATCAGATTCTAATAATGGATCATCACTTACTACGGTAATTTCTTGAGTACAACTTACTGTATTTCCCGAACCGTCCTCAGCTACCCAAGTACGAATAAAAAATCCAGTATTACATCCAGTGGTAATAAACGCTCCGTCTGTATAATCTATAGAAGGTGTCGTACAATTATCTGATGTCATCGGTGACCCAGTATTACTCGGTAATCTACTATCATCACATCCGATAGTTCGATCAGAAGGACAAGAGATCACTGGATCTATTTTATCATCTACGTGAATGTTTGCTGTACAGATATTAGTATTACTGATATCTACATCTAGCTCAAACTCATCAACTAAATCCTGAGCTTCAGGATCAGTCACCATTAGATAAACTAAATTATCTCCAACTCTATCACAACAAACTTCTAACGATTCAAAGAAATTTACACCATCCCAAGAAATCTTAAACGTTAGATTATCAGAACAATTATCCCAACTGTTATCATCTATAGAATTTGCGTAAATGGTCTGACACTCGCTATTTACTAAAGAGATTACCGTAGACCCCTCGCATATTGCTGTAGGTGCTATCGGATCATAAACAATTACCTCAGTGTAACAATCTGTCTGAAATCCACAATCATCTATAACTGTATACCTTATCCAAGTCTGTCCTATCGGTAAATCCGATATAGAAAAATTAGGAAATGTTCCTGATACATTTGCAGTTTCGTACGGTGTATCTTGAGGAGGAGCTCCACCATTGGCATCAGCCAACTTGTAAGCTACCGACCATGTAAACCCACTACATTCGTTGATCACGTTAGGTGCAGGAACATTTTCCCATGTCCCTAAACAGTTTATATCGGCAGGAATAACAGAAGATACTGTATACCCTAATCCTGTAGGTGCACCCGCATCCACTGGACAAGAAATCACTGGAAATCTGTTATCTTCCACTTTAATTATCTGCACACAGTTTAGTTCCTCTCCCGTACACCAGTCTACGATAAACCAACTACGAATAATTTTCATTCCAGCTCCACATAACTCTACTTCAGAATCAGTGTAATAAAATAGAATGTTTTCGCAAGCTGTGTTAGTCGGAGCTCCAGTGATGCTAGGATCTGGAAAATTAGCATTTAAAACACGAGAATCCTCGCAATCTAAATCTAAATCACCTGGACATACTACATCCGTAATAGAAGTTCTTCTTACATTAATCAGTTGTACACATGAGGCCGTATTCCCAGACTCATCGACAGCTGTCCATGTTCTCGTAATCGTTCTACCGTATGGACCAGTACAAGTCATCGGAGATAAAACATCATCCCAAAATGTCTCTACTGAACCACATTCGTCAGTGGCTGTAAAACCGCCAACGGCAGCTGGAGACGTACTGTCTTCGCAGTCTATATCTACAGCTGTACAGCTCACAATAGGTGCAAACTTATCTTCTACTTTTACTAGTCCCCAACAGGTCAAATTACAAGGTATCAATCGTACTTCTACTTTTAGTGTACTATCCTTATATGCTGCTGTAATTAGAGGTGATCCAGGAATGACATTATCATTACCATCTCTTACCGTGACCTCATAATCAGAGTCGGGAAAAGTTTGGTTCTCTACCATATGATCTGGTCTCACCAGAAACTGACATAGAGAATCTAGAGAAACTTGCACTAGGTCGTTACACGTCATCGTAACTCCGGCACATTGTGCAGACAGCTGAGACATGGACCCCACTGTAAGCAAAACAATGGTCATCATGCCTGTAACAGCATTCTTTATATTGCTTAGTGTTTTCATGTTATTATATATTAATTCTTTCATTTTAATCAATTGTGTCTTTATCATTAATTACTTAATTACAATCATCTTTCTAGTTGCCGTATGTGTATATGAGTTTAACTGGTAATAGAGAATGCCCGAATTAGTGAATGTGCTAGCGTTAACTTGCAGTTCATTATATCCTTTTACAAAATCGTCAGTCTTGGCAAAGATGACTCTTCCAGTTGCGTCATATACAGTTAGAGTGGCTGTAGAGGCTTCTGGTAGATCAAATCCTATGATTGTATTATCCTTAAATGGATTAGGTATGTTCTGATAAAGCGCAAAACCATCTTTCTGGTTATCACTTGTAATTGCGATCGTTGTCTCTGTTATAGTGTTATCTTGTAACACATATGCTTCTGCGTTAGTAATTAGTGAACCGATCTTTATCAGATCTAAGCTACTACCGCTTTTCTTTGTAGTTAATTGTAAATTAAATAGAGTTTGATCTTTAGTAACTGTGATAGCTTCGTCTCTATCATAACTTACTGTGACTACTCCTTCTTGTAACAATGCAAAATTTGCTTCTGTTATATCTATTACATCACTGGTAATTCCATTAAACTGGAACTGATCAGCATCATACTCGATCGTAAACTGCATTCCGATTAAATCATTTTGATCATCCATACGGAATGGTACTGCGATAGATTCATTCGCTGTAAAGCTGATATCCTCAGTAGACAATAGTAGAGGATTATTGTTTCTATTAGAAACATTTCCTGTTGCATTAGATAAATCGATACTACTATTTACATCTCCTATTTTTACTGCAATAAAATCGACATTCGTCATAACAGCATCTAAAGATGGGTAAGACATAGACTCATCATACGGGAATGGATCTGAAGGATTTGAAAATTCAAAAGCTGCATCTACAAATCTCCATGAGCTATTATTAGGAAGCTCATCATAAATTCCTAAAATCAGTTTTCTAAGATCTATTAGATCAATAGCAGAAATATGGCCTGAATTATTGATATCAGCAGCGATCACTTTATAAGGACTATCTAAAGCCTGTATTCCTAAAAGGTGTTTTTGTATCAACACTAAATCGATAGTAGAAACCCCACTCATGTGATCATCATTACGTTCTGCATGAACATTATAATCTTCATACATTTCTAGATTTGAGAATGCATATCCACCATCAGTATCTGTCATATTCATAGATGGAAAATCTGGCATATCTGCATTGAGCTCTACCATTACATCCTCTACCATAACATCTGTTTCCGTATATACATGACCAGTCACACCTACTCTATTCCCTGTCCCAATAACATCTGTACAATAATCACTATTATCCTGAAGTACTAACATCGTAGGACAAAAGTCAAAATTTCCTGCAGCATCAAAAACGTAAATATCTATTTCTAATGTGTCAGATATCCCATTAGGTAAATCTGCACATGTAAACGACATAAACTGATCATTAGGATTAGAGGAGAATGCAAAGTCTAACTGAGCCATAGATGAACAATCATCAAAACTACTAGCCTCAAAATCAGAAGCCCATATTGTAGTCGGTCCGTTTGCACTTTCTATAACTGTAGTTATAGCTGAAACACAAGTAGGTGTAGGAGCTTTAATATCTCTTAAAGAGAAAGTCTCACAACAACTATCTACATTATCACATCCATCAGTCAATGTCCAACAAATAGTATGACTTCCGATTCCTAAAGTAGCATTAGATATGGTCGCTTGATCTCCATCTACTGTTACTGTCTGACTTACACCGTCTATAGTCGCTGACCATAAAAGTGTTCCAGGACAAGAATCATTTCCAGTCGCTGTAAAGTCTAAAGTATGAGAACAGTTATCATAGTCACCACTAAGCACTGCAGGAAGCGAACATCCTGAAGTAATTACTGGAGGTGTATTATCGCTGATTTTTATAATCTGAGATTTCTCCCATATACCTACTCCTGGGTTTCCGTTAAAAGCACACCAGTCTACCACAGTCCAAGTTCTTACGATTTTAATACATGTATTTTCTACATCATAAAAAACAAGGTCATCATAGGAAGCAAAAACATCACTACATGCCCCTGGGTTGTATGTAGGAAATCCATTTGCCGTAGGAAGATCTTCTGGAATAACACTCATACCAGCACAACCTGTCACGGAATAATCCGCTGGAAAGGTTATCTCACTTAAAGTAAAAGGCGTACTGTTAGTAAATGTAATTACCTGAGCCTCATTAAATACTTGACCACTGGCAGCAGTGTAAGACCATTTTCTAGTTAATGTTCCAGATCCGCAATCTCCATTATTTACAACAGCAGGAAGAATCTCAGAAAACGATCCCGTACAAATACCTGAACTAAAAGAAGGCGTTCCGTAAAGACTGTTAAGCTGAGACTGACTGTTAACTGGAAAACTAAATCCACAAGGAACAGTTACAGAAAGATCTGCTGGTTCATTAAAAGAAGAGTTAGAATTATCTTGTACAAATGCTTCTATCATACAAGTAGCAGTCTGACCATTAGCAACGGACGTTACTTGTAACTCTATCATTACAGTAGAATTAGCATCAGCACAACAGAATTTTATGAGATCTGTAAATGCAGTCTGACTTCCTACCTCAGGACATTCGCCAGGTGTAACTCTTCTGATTTTCAAAGTCACATCTCCGCAAGAAAAACTTCCATCATCAAAAGTTTCAGGTCCTGCATATGCCCATCCATTTTCATCTAATGCTATATTAGAATGTAGGTCACATACTGCTGTAGGTGGAGATGCATCTTCTATAATCAACTCCGTTCTACATTCCGTACTTAAACCACACTCATCTTTAACTACATATCTCAACCAAACGGGTCCTACAGGGAGATCGTTGATTACAAAATTTGGATAGGTTCCAGTTATGTTATCATCTATAAATTGTGTTCCTGGAGGAGGATTTCCAAATTGATCAGCAACCTTATAAGTTACTTCCCAGGTATATTCACTACATTCAAAAAGTACAAGAGGCGGCATTACTGGCCAATCTGCTGTACAATTATATTGATCATTAGTAGGTATGGCATCAGCTACAGAAAATCCCAATTCGTTTGTTAATACTTGATCTATTGGACAAGTAATAATCGGAGCTTCATTATCCATAACCACGATATTTTGATTATGAGTCACTGCATCAGCTGGCGAACCACAAATATCTTCTACAATCCATTTTCTTATTATTTTAAAAGAATTCTCACTACATCCGTCGAACCTCGTATCGGTGTAACCCACTTGTACATTTAAACAAAATGTACCTGATGGAAAACCAGTAGACTCAGGACTCGGATGTCCGTTTTCTAACTCTATCCATGTTCCGCATGGCTTAGGCAATAAAGCATCAGTCCCAAAAGCCGGATCAAAATCCGCAGGCCATACGACACCTGCTACAGTTGCCTTATTTATAAATATGGTGGTTATACAAGTTCCAAATCCACCATACTCATCAGTTACAATCCAAGTTCTTTCTATGATAGCAGAAAAATCAGGATCATCACAAAGAGCTGAAGTTTGTACATCCGTAAATGTAAGGAATGCATCACCACAGTTATCAAACCCAGGAAGCTCAAATCTATCGTTACCTAAATAAGTAGATAGTGTTATATTAGTCGGAAAACCAGTGTTCTCATCTAACTCATCACAGTCGATAGTTACATCTGGAGCACACTCGATAACTGGTGCTGTTTTATCTTCTATAACCATTTTACTCCAGCAAGAATTACCAGTACACCTCTCTGATACTTTGACGATAAGTGTATCTCCTATAAAATCATTACCTATGGTAGGTAATGGAATAGGATTCTCATCAAGATCACAAAGAGCTATCGTGTAAGCATCTTCTGGAAAAGGCATGTTCTCTAAAAACATATCTGCTGACAATGTAAGAGAGCAGTCTTGGTTCATAGAAACATTTACCGAATTATTACAAACCATAACACCAGGTGTTCCATCAGAAACAAATACTGGATACTCTATCGTTTCCATACAACCCGTCTGCATCATAGAAGCAGCGTCATAATCTGTAGAAACGACTAAAGTAATCGTATACATTCCCGGAAGGGCACCTGCCCAATTTACTGTGACCATGTCACAATTTTCGATGTTAGGATCACCACAATAAGTAATGGTTCTTCCTCCATCTATGGACCAATCATAAAATAGATCCTGATCAGATACGGCAGAATAGAAAGTCGCACTTTGCTCATCTGGGCATATCGACTGAGATCCTGATACTGTAACTTCGGGATTAAAACAAGTCGCTAGTTCTGGACTGGTCTCATCGACTACAATAGCACCTCCATCAATCGTAAGATTAAATGGCTCGCTATCACTAGTCTGGAAAGTAACAGAGTAATCACACCCTGCCATTCCATCTGACATTGAAACCAGATCACTAGTCCCAATAGGAAAATCAGGATTAGTCGCATTAAATATGTTTGAGCTTGACGTAATGGAGGACCCACAGGCTCCATTAAACTCTAGAGTAACCACAATGGCTCCCTCTCCTGCACATGCACAGGTAATCGTTTGTCCATAGGAATAATGTGTACAAAGCATGCTCAGCAGCATCGACACATATAATACACAGGACTTACTAGATAGTAAAAACTTTCTCATGTAATTTTCGGTTTGTAAAAAATTCGTTCTAACACTAATTAAATAATCCAATAGAGATCGCTTTCTCTATTAGTGCGAGTTGTGGGTAGGAACATTGAGTTTATTTTAGGCATTACATGCCCTTCGTCATGCGTATAATGCCAACATCTGAGCCAAAGGAATGAACAGATATAAGCTTAATTATATATGATGAGTTATGAGAAAAAACTATTATACATAAAGACCTCTAGATGTTAAGATTTACTCAAACATTAATTATAAAACTATATATAAAATACACTTTCATTATATTGCAACCAAATTTAATATGAGAGCGTATTTTACGTATTGATCTCTATTTTAAATGGTTCTTAGTAAGCAGCATTAGTCAAATTCCTGTAGTTCTAATAAAAATTATAATTATGATTCGACATATAACTGTCATTATTTTTGGTTGTCTTTTGAGCATATCGGCATTTTCTCAGGATTGTATGTTGACAGAGGTCATGATAGATTCTGAAGAGTGTAATACTGATGGAAGCTATGATATCTCTGTCTTAGTGAGTCCAGAAAACACAGATTTTGATTTATTTGTAAATGGAGATTTCCAAGGGTTCTATACTAGTGATTCCACTTCCATCCTAATAGATTCCATTATGGGGACAGGTATAGATAAAGATACGATCACTATTTGTCAGAACGATATAGATACATGCTGTTTTACTACGATCATCAATAATCCTTGTCTATGTGGATTTGCAAATATGACAGGAGAGATCATAGACTGTAATGAAATGGATAGTACATTTTCTATTATTCTAGATTTTGAACCTCAGAACAACGGTAGTGGTTTTACTGTAGGAGGTAACGGATCAACCTATGGTAGTTTTTCTTATGCAGATATCCCGATTACGCTCGGACCTATATCCACAGACTTACAAAATATTGAGTTTATCTTTTTTGATAATGACGATGTACTTTGCTTTGATTTTATAGAGATAGGTACGGTCGATTGCGAGCTTATAAACGCATGTAACATTACCGATGTAGTGGCTACAGCCAATGATTGCAACAGCGATGGAACTTTTAATGTAGATATAACTTTTGAGGTTGTAAATCCCGGAGCACAGGGTTTTACCATACAAGGTAATGGCACTAATTATGGTACATTTCCTTACGGTGAAAGTTTATATACCCTAGAAGGAATCAATGGAGATTGTGAGACTATTTATGAGTTTATCATAATCGATATAGAAAACAACGACTGTAGTGAAGAGACGGGGTTTATAGAAGTCATCTGTTGCGATATAGAACCGTGTGCTTTTTCTGACTTAACGATCGAACAAGGCTGCGAGCCATTTTCAGGTTACGTAATCGACTTTAATGTTTCAGGAAATAGCTCTGAGCTTTTTGATCTTTTTATAGACCAGATGTATTTAGGCACTTTTGCATATGCCGACTTACCGATTATCAGTGATTTTGGAAATCCAGTATTCGACGATGAAATCGTAGATGTTCTAGTGACTGATAGCGATAATCCCGGTTGCACCATCAGCCTTAGTCAAGTAGATATCGGTTGTGAGGAACTGTGCACATTAACTAACTTACTCGTAGAATTACATCCTTGTGATGACGGAACATTTTTTATAGATTTTGAATTTGATGCTAATTTTACCGGTGGAACTAGTTTTAATCTACAAGGCAACGGCAATCTGTACGGTACATATGAATATGGAGAAACCTTTTACACCGCAGGACCTTTTACAGGAGACTGTGAGACGATTTATGAATTTGTAATAGTCGACACTAATGCTCCGGACTGCCAGTCTAATACCATAGAACTTTTAGAACCTGTATGTTGTGACGAATGTAATATTAGCAATGTATCCATAGATCTAATAGAGTGCAATAGCGAGGAATTACAATTTATTTTAAACTTTGATTTTACAGGAACGAGTAATACACTTTTTGATGTTTTCTCACGTGAAGGCTTATTTGGCACATTTACATTAGCTGATTTACCACTGACTATCTCTGGATTCCCTAATACTGGCAATCAGTTTGAATTTATAAATATCTGTATAAACGACAACGATGACTGTTGCCAAGAATTTGAATGGGATCTAGGAGAATGTTTTGATGAGATGCTTTGTGACATCGATAATATTAATATCGAGATGATCGACTGTAACTCAGAGGAAATGAGTTTTGTTTTAGACTTCGATTTTGAAAATACAAGCAATGCATCATTTGATGTGTTTTCAAGAGATGGTTTATTCAATTCTTATAATTTTGTAGACTTGCCTATTACAATTGCGGACTTCCCTAACACCGGTAATCAATTTGAATTTATAAGAGTCTGCGAAAATGATAATGCAGATTGCTGTGAAGAACTAGAATGGGATCTGGGCGATTGTTATGAAGTAGAGGAATGTAGTATCACTATAACTAATATAGAATTTCTAGAATGTACTTTTAATAATATCTGGTGGATCATATCAGCAGAAGCAACTAATGCTGGTTCTACGTTTTCTGTATTAAGTGGAGGTAATACCTATGGCCCTTTTAACTATGCGGACTCTCCTATTACGTTACAAATGCCTCTACAAGCAAATAACGATCAGTACAATTTTACAGTAATAGACAATGATTTAATGGACTGTCAATCTCAGCAAAACACAACATTCTTAGAAGTCGATTGTGTAACTAGTTCGGAAGAAATTTTAGACAATGACAGTTACACTTTTATAAATCATAAGTTATATATTGATAGCAAAATCACTGTTACCAAGTTAACTGTTTACAACGTAATCGGACAAAGAGTAGATTACAGCTACAATACTAACGATATATCACTAGAAAAACTAAGTCATGGAATTTACTTAGTAGCTATTAACTATAGTAATAAACAAAAAGTAATTAAGGTTTTTAGATAGAAACTTTTAGAGCTTACAAAAAAAAAGGGAATCGAATAATCGACTCCCTTTTTTTTATCATTATTATGAGAACTATTTAATCATAAACAGATCATCTCCAAGTGTAGAATTAATCATTACTTTCTCCATAGTCATCGTTAATGGCATCGGTGCCATACCTGTTACAGTTACAGTATGCGGAATCATAATTCCATTTACTTCTTTATAATCAGCATATCCTGTTGTAATCGTCATTGCCTGATCTCCAGGACCCATCTCTGATCTAATTTCTTCTACTAGTAAAGAAGATTTTACATCATACAGTTGCGTCATCTTATCTCCTGAAGGCTTAGTAACTACTATCTTATACGCAGGATTCCCATCGACTGGCTGCGTTCCTTTTAATTCTGACTTATACCCATTGGATGTAAATCCTAACTGCGGGAATATCATTGCACTTTCTTTTGCTTGATCCATTTCTTTTCCAGACGTAGCTACTATTCCGTTAGTAGATACTTTAGTTCCATCATAAATCATATCATTCATCACATTTCCAGCCATGATAAACTTCTGTCTCACCTTAGCGTTATTTACTACAAAAGATTCTACTGATAGTTTTTGGCCCATCATCTCTGCGGCCCCGATCGTAGTCATATTTTTTACAGTCATCACTTTATCCTTTCCACCTATCGCTGCAATATAATCCTCTAAGACTGTCGCTGCTGTAATGTCTGATGGAAGTTCTGCATCATCATACTTTACTTCATTCCCAAAGGCATCATAATAATCGATCACTCCATCCGCATCAAAACGAAGAAGCTTATCAGCAATATCATCTTTACTTCCTACCACGATTACATATGCATTATCAGGTCTAATGTATTTTTTAGCCACTCTCTTAACATCAGCTTCCGTAATAGCATCCAACTTAGACAAGTAGGTATTGTAGTAATCATCTGGTAAATTATATCGCGATTTATTTAAAGCAAATCGAGCAATAGTTTGAGGAGATTCCAATGATCTTGCAAAACTACCGGCAAGAGAATTTTTAGTCAGTTGTATATCCTCTTCCGCAAATCCCTCAGTTATCATTCTGTCTAGTTCAAATAAAAACTCATGAACGGAGCTATCTGTCACTTCGTTTCTTACACTTGCAGAAGCATTAAAATTACCTACTAATCGATCTGCTCTCAAACTCGATCTAGCTCCATAAGTATATGCTTTATCTTCCCTCAGATTTTGCATCAATCTCCCTGAAAAAATTCCTCCTCCTAAAATAGAATTCATTACTCTAGCAGCGATTAGATCATCATCTGCTAATTTTAAATCGACGGGATAAGTAATTCTTATTACTGATTGTACTGCACCATCTTTATTTACCACAGCTACCTTTCTCTCACCAGGAGCAGAAGGCTTCTTGTAATTTACTGTCGGAATTTTACCTTTCTTCCAATTACCAAAGTACTTCTCAACATTGGCTTTAGCCACCGCTGGAGAGATATCTCCTACCACTACTAAGTATGCATTATTAGGCTTAAAGTAGGTATTGTAATATTCTTTACACTTGTCGATTGTGATACTTTTTACAGTCTCCTCTGTTTGCACCTCTCCGTAAGGATGACCTTTTCCATTATTTAAAATGGTAGCTACATTTCCTGCCATAGCATTAGGATCTGTTTTAGAAGACGCAATCCCAGAGATCGTTTGCTTTTTAATTTTCTCAAATTCATCAGCATTAAAAGATGGATTAAAAAGAATATCCGTCATCAAGCTCAACAGTTTGTCTTGATGCTTAGTTAGGGTCGAGGCAAAAACACCACTTCCTGATGTAGATAAATTTGCACCGATAAAATCTACAGCTTCATCTATGTCTGCTTTTGATTTTGTGGTAGTTCCTGTTTTCATCAGTTGGCCTGCAATGGTAACGTAACCCGCCTGATCTCCTTCTACGATTGCATCGTGATCCAGAGACAACTGGTAGGAAACTCTCGGTAATTTATGGTTTTCCACTACAATTACTTTTAGCCCATTATCCAACTCGAAAGAAGTACTAATTCCTAATTCGATGGATCTAGCTGGAGCAGGTGAAGGAGCAGTGGCTCTCCAAGCTTCTTTTTTTAACATAGGTGCTTCCTTCATCACTTTATCAGCATTGGACTTATTACATCCTATGGCTATCAGTGAGAAAAAAGATAATATATATAATAGATTTCGCATTTCTATTGATTTGATTTTTTTAGAAAATAGGTTCATTAAGGATTTGCTTGTTTAGGTAGATAGTAAAGGACTACTCTATTATCCTTTTTATAATATTGCTTTGCTACTCTCTGGATATCCTCTTTAGTAACAGCCAGATATCTCTCTAACTCTGTATTTATTAAATTAGCATCACCAAAGTACATATGATAATTTGCAAGACTCTCAGCAATTCCCGCTACTCTAGAATTCCCACTCACAAAATCATTTTCTACCTGATTCTTTAATTTTTGGAATTCTTTATCTGAGATCAGTTCGTCCTGCACTTTTTTTATCTCAGCATCTATAGCGGCTTCCATTTCTGCAGGATCTACTCCCATATTAGTAATCCCAAATGCGATAGACACACCAGGATCTTCCATATCTAAAGGAAAATTACCTACAAACAAGGCTTTCTGCTGCTCATCTACTAGAGCTCTGTATAACCTAGAACTTTCGCCTTGAGATAATAACTGTCCTAACATAGAAACTGCATAAAAATCTGGCGTTCCTTGAGCTGGAATCCTGTAAGTCTGCACTACAGCTGGCAACTGTATATTATCATAAATCGTATCTCTTACTTCGCCTCCTAATGCTGGTTCTACTACAGATGGTCTATAAATCGGCTTTGTTCCTTTAGGAATACTAGCAAAATAAGTATTGATCCATGTCTTTGCTTGCTCTATATCTATATCCCCTGCGATAGAAAGTACTGCGTTATTAGGCACATAAAAATCTTTATAGAAATTTACATAATCTGCTTCTTCTGCTGCATCCAAATGCTCCATGTATCCGATAATCGGCCACTTATATGGGTGCTCCTTAAATGCTCTTACCATAGCCTCTTGTAAAATCGATCCATAAGGCTGATTATCGATACGCTGACGTCTTTCCTCCTTAACCACTTCTCTTTGAGTTTCTATCCCTTTCTGGTTTACAACAGCATGCAATAATCTTTCTGACTCTAACCATAGACCTAATTCTAGTTGGTTAGAAGGTAAAATTTCATAGTAATATGTACGATCAAAACTCGTATTCGCGTTAAGCGTCCCACCAGCTTTTTCCACATACTTATCATACTCTCCTCTTCCTATGTTTGCGGAACCTTCAAAAAGTAAGTGTTCAAAAAAGTGAGCAAAACCTGTTTTGTCCGGTTTTTCATTTTTTGAACCTACATGATACATAATGGATACAGCTACGATAGGAGTTGATTTATCCTGATGTAAAATTACATGCAGTCCATTATCTAAATCGTACTCTACAAAGTCGACCTTGTTCATCTGTGCAGATGCTGTTAGTCCACTTATGAGTAGAACAAATAGTAATACAATGTTTTTCATTTGGAATGTGTTTGTAAGAAATTTATTATGAATTGCGAATATACTCATGAAGCCGATAAATCGATCTATTATTTCTACTAATCTGTAGGTTTTATAGTCTAGTTTACACTACTTTGTCAGCACAGGACGAACTAGCAAACGCATCTGGTTTTGCTTTAAATACAAAACCCATCCCTAGAATATACCCCATCGCCTCTTTTAAAGCAGTGTTACTTTTAAAAACAGGATCCGTGTTTATATCTGCATGAACCTCTAATGCTACGTCATATAGATCTAACAAGTCACAGAGCGAATATGCCACTTCTATCGATTTAGCGACCTCAGAAATCATTCTCTCTTTTAAAGAAATCCTATTCTCTGCCTTAGAATTAGAAATGTACATAAAGCCACCTTTCTTTTCTCGTAGAAAAACGATAACGGTGGCGTACTCTATAAAATCTCCCCTAACCTGAGAATCTGTCCCGATACATACTTTTAATTTATTTCCTTTTTCGTATTCTGCTATGATTGTTCTTTCTACTTTTTCTAGGATAGGAAGTTCAATACGATTTCCATTAAGAGTTCGCCATTTCATAAGTTCTCAGTTATAAAAAATTATAAGATAAGGGATATGTTATAATGTTGCAATGATAAAAACGAACATTCTTAATTACAGATCCGAATAAAATCTTAATAAATTTTAGAATTCTCTGCAACGTTTTTAAGGTTTAATGAATCATAGTAATACCACCATTTCCTAACTATAAACTATCCATTATGAAAACATGGCTGATCACATTAAGTTTATTTTTCTCTTTATTTAGCAACAATCAACTGACAGCACAGCTTTACGATCAAGTGATGCCAGATAAAAAAGAAGCCTCTCATATAAGTACATCAGATGAAGATCAATATAGAGGTCTAAAAAACAATACACCCAAACGGTCTATCATAAGCGTCTACCCTAACCCTGCCAGGCACAACCTTTACATCGAAGGTCAATACGCATTTTACAACTTGTTTAACAACTCAGGTAAAAAAATATTATCAGATAATAAAGCTCGTCTCGATATATCACATTTAAGACCAGGTATGTATGTAATGACTATACATTCTAGGGACGGACATTATCAATCAAAAAGGATAATGATTAGATAAACTTTAGTATAAACTACAGCGGGAGATCTAGAGCTAAAGCTTTACAAAGTTCTATGAACTCTTGCTCTGTGGTAAAACGATTTGATTTCATCTCATATCTTTTCCCTCGATATCTGCTCTCATGCATTTCGCCTAGTAACCATACAACATCCTCAAGTGTACAATTTCCTTTTTTGTAAGCATTATATAAATATGGAAGTAGTTTTGACTGACTGTCGTAATCATGATAATGACCTATAATAATAGGAAATGCATTTATAGCCTGTGGATGATACACTTCTATATTATCAGGATAATCGTAAAGCTCTAAGTATGTTTTTATAGACTTGAAAATTTTACTATTCTCAATATGTAAGCTGTCTTCTAAAGCATATAGTTCTTGGGATTCTCTACCATACTTTAGCAAAGCATCTGACCACTGTCCTTGTCTAAGGTTCTGATCATTATTCCAAAGCATGTATAAAAAATCACTTTTATCTTGATCTGTTTTTAAAGAATAGACCTCCGAAAATACATCTTCACTAAGTGACTGATGTTTTAAATCTTTATCAGCCTTACAAGAATAATTCATTAAAGAACAGCTAAAAAAGAACAGTAGAATCATTAATACCTTATCGTAATACATCTTAATTACAATGTTAGTCTAGACTAAATTTCGCAAAAATAAGCCCCACTTTTTATTAATGACTTGTTAAATTCAAAAGTGCATCGAATCCATTCTTAACTTTTAAAGAAGGAATTCGATGCCACTTTTATTCAAAATAAAAACCTACTTAAATTTTATTCACCGTCTTGTAACTGACCTATATGATGAAGAAAAAATTGATACGCATTTTGGGCAACCGCTCTGCCTAATTCTAATCCGGCTTGATTATCAGCCTGGATATGATATCCTCCTAAAACTCTAGACTGCCCCGCCATTTCTGCTGCTTTTGTAAAAGTCGGGAAATGCAATGTTACTTTTTCTCCTAAGTGATTAGGCTCTGTTAGATAACCTGCTTGCAATTCTACTGATGCTCCAAAGGTATCAGAACCTTTGTATAAGCGGAGTGCCTCTGCACATGCACCGCTTATACAACTGTGTCCTGACACGTAACTCGGAAATGGTGGGCATAAAAACGCTAAGGGCGAATAGGGTTTCCATTGGTCTCCTGTGATCTCTCCCCATCCATTAACAGGATCGATCCAACCATATATTTTTTTGTCTTTGTAATATTCACGCACTAGAGCTGTTGGTCTAGCAAAATCATAGTACATTTTAGATTCCCATGCTGCAATAAATGCATCCATCGCAGTTATCTGATTTAAGAAATACATCTTAACGTCCTGATCTAAAGTGTGCTGATCTCGTGCAGATATTTCTTGTGCAAAAAGTAACCAGTGTCCAGCTTGCTGAACGGACTTTGGACCATCTCTCATAAATTCTACTAAAGCCTTTTCCTCATCTGTTAATGTGCCATGGATATCCACTACTTCTTTTACCTCTTTTGCAAGCTGTTCTGATCCGAGTGCAGGTGGAGGACCAGGCCTAAACTGATCTGCAGTTTCCATAGTAATCGGTGTTACATTAGGCCAGAAGGGAGTCAAGCATTTAGGCTCGTATTTATTTCCGTTCTCATCCTCAAATAACTTAGGCTGCCATTTTTCTAAATCTGTATTTACTTCTATAGAATTTACTGGCTTATAATTAGTATAGTCATAATAGGCTTTTCCATTAGATCCTTCTACTGTTCCATACTGGTTAGAACCATCATTTTTACGTGCTTCTATTACTGCTTTTGCAGCTAGATTTCCTATTCCTTGTGGTGTAGACGGATCGAGTGACTCGTCATCCGGATCATAACCTAAAGCAATCATTTTTGCTTTAAACATCGGAATATCGGTGTAATAATATTCACTCATAGTTCTATACGCCGCGTAGCTTATTGCCTTTTCTTTATTTGCTAATGTGTGCTCAGCGATTGGTCGTCTGTTTATTCCTTCTAGATAAACAGGAATACTCATCTTATCATATCGTGTCCACGCATCAAAAATTCCTGTAAAGATCAAGCCTAAATATCTAGATGTTATCGTAGGTCTCGGTTTAAAGGTTTCTGTATCATTTGCTGTAGCTTGTAATGCTACATTTCCCCATACATAAGCGATATTTTCATTTTTAGTCGCTTTACTATGTGACATTTTTGTCTGACAATATCCGGTTGTCGTAATGGTGAATAAAGCAAAAAATAAAAGGACAATGTTTTTTAAATCTTTCATTATTAATTTGAGTCTTTGGTTGTGTAAATTTTCTATTATCACATCTTCTTTAGATAACTCGTCTGATATCTATCGAGGATAACTCAAATGTATATCTACCTACGGATGTATAATCCATCATTATGCGAACTACCCTATTTACTATGTGAATCAAGTACTATATTTGATAAAATAAAATCTCAGAATTTTAGTGAAATGTATAATCATAGATGATGACCCACTTATTACAGATTTAGTGTTACACTATGCAGATAAGTGTGAGCTTATTAGTTCATGTCTAGCCTGTAATAATGCGGTCGATGGATTAAAACTATTAAGTAACGGAGCATTTGATCTTTTGTTCCTGGATTATAATATGCCAGATTTAAATGGTAAAGCGATACTAGAACTTAAACAAGATGGCAGTGCGGTAGTTATGATTACTTCTGATAAAGAGTTTGCAGTAGAGACTTATCAGTTTGACGATGTAAAAGATTACTTGCTTAAGCCGCTAAATTATGATGACTTTGAGAGTGCATTGATACGCCTTTCGGCGAATGATAAAGTATCTATTAACAAAGAACATTCTAACCCTACTGGTAAAAATAAAATTATAATAAAAGATGGGAATAACTGGATCCCAGTGGACATCGATAGCATCAGATATATAAAATCTGAGTCAAATTATTGTCATCTAATAACCGAATCCGGCAACATTATGACCCTATCTAATCTATCTAATCTCATAGAAAAACTACCTGATTATTTTATTCGCTCTCACAGATCTTATGTAATCAACACTCATTTTATAGAACGTTTAAATCTAGAAAATATTTATATAGGAAGTAAGATGATCCCTATAAGTGCAAAATACAAAAGTGATATTAAAGCATACATCCAGAAAAATAGTTAATCCGAGGCATTAATTATTTCCAGATAATTATTCATGATAAATTTAAAATCATCTGCTATGTGGACTACAGATCGATCTTGGTTTTCTAAATCATCACGTCGATTTACTAACCAATCGTAAAAAGCTGTTAATTCTAGTCTCTTGAGGGTCGTTATCATTTTATGTAATACTTGATCAAAAAGTGACAAGTCTCTTTCCAGTATGGCTTTGCATAATGTATCTCTCATCGACTTCCATTCCTGAGCCATTATCCTCAAAGCTTTTTCATATTTAGCTCGATCATAATCGTAGTCTTTTTTAATGCTTTCTACAGAAGAATATCCAAAAAAAGTAGTTACTATTCCTCGATTTATTTGATTAATAAAATCTGTATTACTAAATGGCTTTTGAATAAAATGACTTTCTGGAAAATGAGATTTAATATCTACTCGATTAGGATCTAAGGCACTGACTAAGACCAACGTACCTTTATCGGTTAAAGCCTCCATTATTTTATTTTTATAGTCGGCTGCCGTTGTTCCAGACAATCTAAAGTCCGTGATGATAAGATCAAAATAAGCCGTCTTTAAAACAGCTTTTTCTAAATCTGAGATATAAATGATTTCAGATCTTGCAGACTCAAAGATATGTTGATACAAGTTTAAAATTTGCTGATCGTCTTCTATGACTAACACTCTACTACCCAGAAGATTTAAACTTTCTGCCTCATGATTATCCACTTTTAAGTTTTCTCTTATTGAGGTAACTAACTCAAAACTAAAGGAAGATCCTTTATCTTTTTGCGACGTAACCATTAATGATGATTGTAGATAATTTAGCAACTGATTCACTATAGTTAATCCGAGACCATGACTAGAGTTCATAGATGGTAATCCTTTATTAGTAAAGTACCTTTCTTTTATTTTCAGTAATTGATCAGCTGTCATACCTAGACCATTATCTTTAACTTCAACCTTTACCCTCGTCTGATCGTTTTTGATTTCGGTAACTTCTGTAGTAATCGATATTTTACCACCCTTATCAGTAAATTTTATAGCATTACTTATTAGATTAGAAAGAATCTGACTTAGTCTTAGACGCTCTATTTTTTGCTGAAACTTGGATAACTTTAAATCGTTAACAACTTCTATAGATATTCCTTTTTCTACTGCTGAATACTTGTGTCCCATCACGACCTCATTTATTATAGCAGGGATGTAGTCCCAGTCATAGACAAATTTTAAATCACCTTTTATGATACTCTGAAAATCTAAAATATTGTTAACAAGACCTTGCAAGTTTGAGGTATTGAACTTGAGGCTATTGATTATATCGAGCTGATTTGAATTAGGATTATTATTCTCTAGCATCGATCCTAATCCCATTATTGACTGTAATGGATTGCGGATTTCATGACTTATGTTTTCTATAAATTCTGTTTTATCTGACTCTGCTTTCTCTGCTTTTAGTCTTGCAGTCTCTAAAGATGATATTTGGTCGTTTACGATGTCAGACATTTTTACTAGACTTCTCGATAAGTCTCCGATTTCGTCATCTCTATGTATTGGAAGGTCTTTTACTTTGTGCCGAGTAGGGAAATCAGATAATTTTTTAGTAATCTGAGATAACCTTTGAGATTGCTTTTTTATTACAAAAAATGATAGCAACATACAGATAATACCGATGATCAAGACAATGAGTAAAGTATCTCTCCTCCATTTATAATACGAACCTAATACCTTACTTTTATCTGCAACTACTAGAAAATCCAGATCATAATTTACACTAGGAAGTGATATAGTGTTATAAGAAATAAGTTCGTCTTCATTACCCGTTATTAAGGTTTTTTCCATCTTAGCTCTCTGTAAATCAGTCACCTGAGGACTAATATCTAGATCGCTTTTCAAATCAAATATAAAAGTACTATCAGCATACTCATGCATGATATAGTAGCCATCTTTATTGATTAGTCGCAATGCATACTCTACATCCACAGCTTTTTTTAATGTCGCAAACAGTTTTGAGAGATTTGTATTTATAACTATTACCCCTTGCAATACGCCGTCGGACCAAATCGATTTTGCTACTCTTAAAGTAGGAATATGAGGAACACTGATTTTTCCAAAATCCCGATTTAAATCTATCTGAGAAAAGTAAGTCTCATCTTCTGACAACAGTAGCGTCTCAGTAAAATACAATCTATCGGCCTTATTTTGCAAGCTGTCTTTTGATATGATAGATCCATCATCGCCTTTACGATCTACCCTAACTTTCTCCATTCCGTATTCTACTGCTGATATAAAACGTATCTGCGAAAAATCAGGTTTTGATCGGATCAATGCGAGATATTCTGCGGATAATAAATCGTAATGTAGTGCACTCGGTTCCTCTATATAAAGCAATAAATTAGGATTTTTAGACATAAATAAAATATGCGAATGCAAATCATCTAGATATTCGTCAATTTTGATCTTTACGATCTCTCCGCGATGAACGATGTTAGATTCTGCAGATTCAAGAATATTTTGAGAACTATATCTTAATAATAGGAAGCCGACCAAGCCTAATCCTAATAAAAATATTAGAAAATAAATAAAGGCTGTTTTAAAAGCAAATGATCGTATATCTATAAATTTCCCCAATCGGTTTAAACTATATCCTTATAATCTGACCTCGCCCAAAATTAATGATTTATATTTTGTGGTTGTCACTCAATAAACCTAGACTTCGTAGCGGCGTCTCAGGTTTAAATCGCTTTCTATAATGAACTTATACCCTAAAATATACTTAAACCTTAAAGTAGATACAATACACTATCAGGGCAATATTAATTTTATAAAAATTATCGTTCTACACCCAACCATCAAAAACTAACATTCGTAATAAAACTATAAAGAAGGTTCTTTTTTTTAATGAAGATAGACATAACCCTTTTAAACAAATGCATTTCTGGAGATGATAGAGCGATCGCTTTATTATATAAAGAATGCTTTGCTGTTATGAAATCCATCGCAGTAAGATATCAGTACAACGAATCCGAAGTAAATGAGGCCATCAATACGGGTTTTTTAAAAGTAATCAACGGGCTCTCTAAATACGATCCTAAATTATCATTTACCTCATGGTTAAAAACGATCGCCATCAATAGTAACATAGATTTATACAGAAAAAAGAAAACCTATCTAAGTAAAACAATTACAGTAGAGGATTGTACCATTTACGAAAAGCATGATACTCCCATTTATAGTCATAATGAATTTAACACGGAGCAATTACTATCATTAGTAAACAAATTACCACCAGTATCTAAAAATGTATTTAATCTATTTGCAATAGATGGATATAGCCATAGAGAGATAGGAGAATTATTAAATATCTCTGTCGGCACCTCTAAATGGCATTTATCCAATGCTCGTACAAAATTAAAGGCAGACTTATCGTCCATTACCAAAGCCAAAAAAATTGCTATATGAAGAAATTTGACCTAGACAATTTATTCAAAAATGCATTAGAGGAACAAGAGTTCAACTATGATCCGCAGGCTTTTAAAGAATTTCAGGCTTTATCTCAAAAGGGTAAAAAGAAGAAAAGAAAATTCCCCTTTCTATGGTTTTTTTTAGGATTGCTCCTATTCTCTTCAACAGGAACCTTCTTACTATATAATAATAAATCTAAAAAAGATCAGATTTTACCATCAATAGATATCACTCAAAATCGTAATCATAAAACAACAATAAAAGAGTCAAAACCTAAGGTCACAGAACCCATAAATGAAAGAAGTAATATTTCTAAGAACATTAATAACATATTATCTACTAACCTAAATTCCTCAAACAATACTAATTTCAAAATCGTAAATCCTGACAAAAACAGATCCACGATAAATTCCATTGATCCTTCCTTATCGAAGGCTATAATGAAAAATAGACAAGCAAGTTCTACTCCATCTCATCAACGCATTAACAATAACAACGCTGTTTATTCTAAACCAAGTTACCCAAATAACAAACGATCATCAATTATAAACGCAAGTAAAACTGACTTATCACCACTACCCTTTTTACCTATATTAACTCAGCGTTTAAGCAACGATAATAGATCAATTAGTCTTGACCAAAAAGCCAAACTATCTGCAAAAGAGTTAAATAAACCGAGCAAGAAAAAAGTTGCTTACTTTTTACGTACAGCGATAGGAAGAGGAGAACTTCAAAGCAATCATTATGATTTAGGAACGGGTATATCCATTCCTCTTACTAGTAACTTCAGGCTCATATCGGGAATAGATTATCGCAACATATACGCTGATAATCTAAAACCACATCGAGGATTTGCACAGAAGTTTAATATAACAGGTAGCAATTTTTATCATAATAGCATAGAAGCAGATCAGCTACATTTATTTAGTATTCCACTAATCGTAAAATACCAATACAAAAAAACATCTTTGTCTACGGGTATACAATACAGTTACTTAATAGGGACTCGAGGAACAATCACAGATAATAAAGAAGGAATAGAAAATAGAAAGTCTACGTGGATCATAGAGACAGGTATCAATAGGAATATCTTACAATTACAAACTGGGCTGAGTTACGATATATGCTCTCGATGGTCATTAGATCTATCGTATAATTATTTTGTAAGATCTCTATTTACAGAACAAAACAATATTCAAAAACTATCATCTGTATCTTTGGGTGTGAGATATTATTTAAAAAAATAATCATTCTTACCCAACCCTTAATCGACTATATACGTAAAGTAAGTAACCGGTTATTACAGTGTGATACAGCACCATTTTCTAACAAATAAAAAATATTAAAATGCAATTTGAATTTAAAAAATTAATAAGAAATTTCCTTCCATTACTTTTACTAGGACTTATGATCACATCATGTACTAAGGAAGATATAGAAGAACCAGTGGCACCTGCTGATCCTAAAGCAGTAGAAGAAATTAGCGTTAGAGGAAACTTAGGTGTTTTTGATGGAACTTATAATTTTGGGTCTGGAGTAGATTGCGATTGTTATGGACCATTTGACGATATCGATTGGGAAAACGCAGATCCAGAAACGATAGAAGAGCAAATAGAAGCCGCATTAGCTACCTTAACAGAAGATGAGCTAGAAGCTCTATTTACACCTGTTTGTACAGAAGAAGGAGCATTTTATCCTAACGCTTGTTTTGCAGAATGTGATGATGTTATGGATTATTCCGAGTGCGAATCAGAAGACTGGGGATGTGACGGAGAAGATTTTGAAACTATAGAATGCTATGAAATAGTATTTCCCGTAACAGGTGTATTTTCTGATGGATCTACAGTAACTTTTGAAAGTTATGAGACTTATTTTGAAGCAGTAGTACTTGCCGAAGAAGAGCCACAGTTGGTCTATCCTTTTGATGTAACTGACGAGGAAGGTAATGTAATAACGATCGAGACAGAGCAACAGTGGGAAGAATTAGGTGTAGATTGTTTTGGAATCGGATGGGAATGGGACGGATCTGGAGAAGAACCAGAAGCACCTTGTTTTACATATGGTTATCCTTTTAGCCTTTCTATAAATGGTGAAGTTTTCGTCGCTAATGATGATATGGAATTAACTAATATTTTTGATAATATCTTCAATTCCCCAGAGCCTCCTGCGGAGTTAAATATACAACCTGTATTTCCTATGAATCTGATTTTAGATGATGGAACAACAGTAACTGTAAACACAGACGAGGAGTATTATGATGCCATAATCGAATACTGTGACTAATACTGACTAAGTTGTAAAATATGATGGATATTTCAAAAAAGACTCTAACATCTATGTTGAAATACTGAAATATCTAGAAGCGGCTTAAAATATAATAGTATTAGATTAAATATAAAGTTTTTTAAATATTGAGGGATCTCTTTGGAGGTTCCTCTTTTTTATTTCCCATTTAAACAACTCTCTCGATGATGATCTAAATACTGCTTCCTATTTTCATTTTTTATTCGGCTTAAAGCCAATGAGAAATCATACTCATAAATAGAACTCTGAAATCGCATTACAAAAGAAGCTACCGATTTATAACTAAACTCATATCTTGCATCAGATTTAAGTGCTTATGAATATGGATGCCCTCAATAGCTTAATAGCAAAAGAATTAAATATTCCTC
>CALLXF010000032.1 GCA_938015805.1 uncultured Saprospiraceae bacterium
GATGATACTATAACAGGATTCCATCCAAGATTCTCTATTTCATTTCTAACGGAACCACGTATCGTCATTTTATGATATCTATAACTGTAATCTATGAGTCCAGCCAGTCTGTGATTAGTGGCTTGATTCTTATAATTTGTAGTCTTAGCCGTATTCCATAAGGAGGATAGCCCAGCATATAATCTGTCTGTATTAAAGAAAGAAGTGGATATACCTGATTCTAAAAAGTAGCTTTGGAAATTATTTTTAGAATCGATTAATATTTCATTATCTACATATTGTTGTTGATCAGAAATAACGGAGGCGGATGACTCTATAGTTAAGTTACGATAATGAGAGATCCATCTTGTTAGAATTCTATCTGATATATCCTTTTGATAAGCTATACTTTTGGTCTGTGTGGTTGTAGGTGGAATTTCTCTCATATTCCACTGTTTCCAATAATGGACCGAAATCTCATTATAATCATTAGGCTTAAAATACCCTGACGTCAGAAAATTATTAAGATAATAAGACGCATTAGATTGTTTAAATACCTTATCTATTGTTGGAATATTATAAGTAAAATCATTTTCTGCTTGACTTAAGTGATAAGAAGAGTTCCATTCCCAACGAGGCCTGCTGATTTTGAGATCTAGAGCATTAGAAAAGAGTCCATAGTTGCCGATGCTTGTAGATAATGATATTTGATCGACATAAGTGTAGCTAGCTTGATTATTGAGATTTAGAGTCCCCGATATCGCACCGCTTCCCCATAAAGATGATCCGCCACCTAGCGTTAGATCTATAGTTTGAAATAAATCTGAAGATAGGAGTGCCATATCGATAATACCTAGCATGGGGCTAATAATCGGAACACCATTCCACAGAATACTTGTCTGTGAAGAGTTTCCACCTCTAACTGATAGTGTAGATAAACTACCTGGCCCGTAGTTTTTTATATACACTCCTGACTCAGTTTCTAGCAACTTGGCCACTGTTGATCGGTATTGATAAACAGTAGAGTCTACATACCATTTATTGTTAGGCGTATCTAAGGTATTTTTTAGAGATCTGCTTGTGCTTACACTTATAGTATCGATGGAGTATTCTAGAACATTACTTTTTTGGGTACTTCCCCTGTTTACATGCAAAATGAGCAGAAGTAGAAAAATATATTTATATGTCCTAAAAAAAAGTCGCATAAAGATTTTTAGTAAGCTGCGACAGGAGATAGCAATACATAGAAGATATCTGTCTTATGAGCATATGTAGCTGTAGACCAGATTCCTAAATGAGTCGCTCACTTTTCCTCCGAAAGCAGAATACGATTTATAATGTACTGGCAGGTCTTCTGGTTTACTCCTACATTTCTTTCCTTCCCAAAGTAGTGATTACACTTACCTCAGTGGTTATAAAGAAATATGAATGGAGATTACAGCAGCGGGGACTACTCCAGAATTTCACTGGATTCCCTTTTAAGCGTAAATCTATAGACATACACACCAATATCTCAAAGGTAATAGAATACTTTGTACAGTAGTCTTTATTTATTAAAAAAGCCTCTAGTAAATTACAAGAGGCTTTAGTATAATTTAAAAATGTAAGAGTACGATTTATCTCTAAATGAGAAGATTTTACATCTGCTTCCCGATTAACTTTAGCCCTTCTGATCCTTCAAAATCAAGATCTAGTTTTTTAAGATCATCATAAGTCAATTTACATTTCATATCAGCAATGATTTGCTGAGTATCTCCGTCGGAGTAGAGCATAAAAAGGTTTCTTATGGTTTCGCCTTTTTCTCTTACTAATATTTGGACATTCATTTTTCCATCCCTTGCATTGATGAGTTCTTCATAATTGTCCTTCTTTAGATTAGATTTAATCATTTTTAAATCCACGGGGTCGAGAACTGATTTCTCGCTAAAGATCAATAGATTGATTTTGTCTACCTTGTCTATTAGTTCTCTTTGCTCGTATTCTTGAGCAAACATTCTTAATATATCTCCTGTCAGAGACATCTGGGAGACCTCCTCTTTGTCAGCATATTTTTTTAATATGGAATCTGTCGATTGCGAAAAAGCCGTTAAACTAATAGATAAAATTAGTGCTATAAATATATGTTTCATTTGTTTTTATGTTTATTTAAAAATGATGGATCGCTTGTAAGTAGTGAAATCGTTTTCCACTAACATTCTGCGTTTAGTTGTCATTGAAGCTAAATTTTGCTTCTTTCAGTAAGTTGAGAGGTAGATCGGTTTTAAAGATTACTAAGGCAAATTCTTCTTCACCTTTGATCACTATAACCAAATCTTCGATAATTTGATCGTCTTCTTTCATAAAGACAGTTACTCTGGTATCGCCGTCTCTTACTTTTACATACTCTTCTAGATGGTCACTTTCTCTGAGGTCACTTAGAAGATCTGCTACATTACTATTAGTAATGTTAGAATCTTCTTCAATGGCCATAAATCTCATTTTTTTAAAATGCTTACCTAGAGATTTATAAATTTCTTGTTCTGCATCGTCATCAGAAAACTTGGCAGCAAAATTAAAACCAGTGCGAATCATGTAGCCAGGAATCGTCATAGCAATACACTTATTTTCATTTTTAAAATGATCAATAAATCTATGTGCTGATCGCTGAGCGTTTAGTGTGGCATTAAACCCTAGAATGAATAATAGGGTAAAGATGGATAGTTGTCTCATAGCTCAAGGGTCTAGTTTTTTTCTCCTAGTTTGCCTAAGTGCTCAGCTCCTTCTATGTCTAAAGTTTTTGCCAGTTTAGCAATTTTCTCCAAGTCTATCTTACCGATAAAACTCATGACTACAAATTCATCCCCGCCTACAAATAGTAAGAGTTCTTCGATAATATCATTGTTGTCTTTAGTCAGAAAATGAAGCTTTTGGCCTTCGTCTCTAGCTGTCATCAGTAATTCGTACTCGTTAGTAGGAATCATCTTTCGAGCTTCTTTAAAATAAGAACCTGTAGGATCATCTACTTTAAGAATCCGTAATCCTTCGAGGTCTTTTACAACATCTTGTAGATCCTGATTCTCTTGTTCAGATAACACTTTTGCGGCCATCTTAAACATTTTAGGACTTACGTAAACTGCGGAAAACTTTTCGTCGTCCTCATATTTACTAAAATACTTTTCTATCGCACCTTGCGAAAAAGCTGTAGTTGTCAGTACAAAGGATAGAAAAATAAATAATAAGTGCTTCATTGTTAATGATTTATAATAAATGTGTTTAATAGTTACTTTAACAAGCTGGCATTACTTACTCGCTTGATATCGTTTTTGATTTTATTGGAGCTTTTATCTAGTTTACCAGATAAAAACGCTAGGGCTTCCATGGTTACTTCTAATGCTTCTTCCTCAGATTGCACTGCATATTCGGCGAAAGCCGTATCATTTTGAGGGGTTAGAATATCGGAATTAAACCACAAAACACTCACTAATAACAGAGATGCCGCAACAGCGATCCACTTAGTCGGTATGGAAAACGCTTTTGAAGGTTTTGATACAGCTGGAGCTGAAACTTTCATTGTCCGCTCTATTGCGATATTACCAGCAGTCAATTCTGATTCTGATCGTAGCACCTTGAAAAGATCTGCGTATTGTACTAATGATTTATCGATATCATTTCCTGCAAAATATGCTTTTAGTGTAGCCTCTTCGTTTAAATCTGTATTACAATCCCAATATTTATCTAATAAGTCATGTATCTCTAGGACATATGTGTCAGGTAAAGTTATGGAAGTGGATAGGTTAGACTGAGTCCTTAAAAGGGAAAATAAACTTGTATAAACTGTAAGTTCTGGAGCGATATCACTTTGTGAAAAATACGATCTGAGCTGTAGTTCTTCGTCGATAGACGTATTGCAAGCCCAATATTTTTCTAATAATGCTTTTATGTCCGATGTGTTCATATCGCTTTTTTTGTTATTTGTTCTCTCAAGGTTAGTCTAGCTCTATGCAAGTAGACTTTTACTTGATCTAATTTTAGTTCAGTTATAGCACTAATCTCTTTGTACGAATAACCTTCAATATCTCTTAGTTGGACAACCGTTTTTTGTTTTTCTGGTAGACTGTTTATCAAGTCTAAAATCTGTTGCATTCTATCATTAGAAACCGACATCTCGGACGGTGTCATAGTTTTATCTCTTATGTCATAATGCTCTGTAACATCAGAGGTACGCATTTTTCTAGCTCGTATTTTGTCGATACAGAGATTCCTAGTAACGGTCATACACCAGGCCTCTTTATTATCGAGCTCTACAAATTGCTCTTTCTTTTTCCATACTTTTATCAGCACTTCTTGGATTACATCTTCTGCCTCCTGGACGCTGCCCACGATTCTCAGGGCTAGCCTGTACAACTTATCCTTAAAAGGTAAGACCATTTGCATGATGTCAGTATTTTGCATTACAATAGATTGACGTTAAGATTATTTTAAAGGTTACAAAATACTTCAATTTAACACTTAGGCATATTTAAAACGTTATTATTTAAATTATTAGGTAGATGTTTGTGTGGTTAGTACATCTTAAATGATCGTATCTTTAATGCTTATAATGGAGTGTATTGTTTGGAATTAAGAAAATAGATAGGTTAGTTATAGGAGGTTTTATAGGACCTTACTTTTTGTCGTTTTTTGTGGCTGAGTTTGTGCTCATCATGCAATTCCTATGGAAATTTGTAGATAAGATTATTGGAAAAGGTATTTCCTTGTTTCAAATCATGGAATTACTGTTTTTTGTCAGTGTTAAACTAATTCCCATGGCGATTCCATTAACGATTTTGATCTCATCCGTTATGGTTTTTGGGAACATGGCAGAGCGTTATGAGCTGACTTCTATAAAGTCCGCCGGGGTATCTCTTCTGAGGACGATGAGGCCTGGCCTTTATATAGCAATCGCAACGGCCTTATTTTCTATGCTATGCTCTAATTATCTCGTGCCTAAAGCTAATTTTGAGTTCCAATCCCGGTTTGCGAAGATTAAGCGAACTAAACCGACACTGAATTTTGAAGATGGGATCTTTAATGAAGATTTTAAGGGTTACGAAATAAGAATAGACAAAAAAGGTAGTGATGGAAAAACGATTACTGGAATTATAATAGAAGACCATACTAACTCAGATCCTAATCTAATAAATGTTATCGTTGCTAATTACGGTGAAATGTACGTAACTGCGGATGGAAATTATTTTGTAATGAATCTATTTGATGGGATCCATTATAAAGAAATAAAGTCTAGTAAATCCACTAAAAAAGATCAAGAGAAAAAAAGATCATATCCTTTTATGCGAACTCACTTTAAAGAGTGGACTAAGGTTTTTGATATGAGTGGCTTTTCTTTTAATGATGACCTTTTTGAGCTTAATCGTAATAAGTATGACCTTCTAAATTCTTATCAGTTGATAAATGGGATAGATTCACTAAATAACAGAATCAGTGAAAAAATATCTGCAAATCATATCTTAAGGACACATGAGTCTAAGAAAAATAAAAATTCTAAGAATAAGTCACCTGCTACCTCAAAAGCAAGAAAAAATGCTGTTAAAAAACAATCAGGAGGTAAGGATGTAAATGCAGAAATTAAGAAAAAAGGAAAAGAACAAAGTGTTACAAAGAAAGCTAACGCAAATCAAAAAACAGTTGGTAAAATAAAAAAGAGCAGAAAAATCCCTCTAAAACAATTTAATCAATTAGATACTTTAGACTTCACTGATTTAAAATCATTAGTATACACATTTAAAGGGAAGGATAAAACCTCTCTATTAAATAATACAAAAGCAAGGGTTTCTGTACAAAGAGATCGAACAAGTAGAAGTTTATCCACTATTAAATCTCACACTAAAGAGAAAGGAAAATATATTTATAAGCTGAATGAAGCGTATAGCTGGGCATTGGTTTGTATTATATTCTTATTTATAGGAGCACCACTAGGCTCCATTATAAGGAAAGGTGGGTATGGATATCCGTTATTATTTGCAATTGTATTTTATATGCTATTTATGATCATCGTAATATTCGGGCAAAAACTAGTAAAAACTCAAGCGATGAATCCCATTTTAGCTGCATGGCTCCCCTGTATAATACTTTTACCGATTTGTTTACTTCTAAGTTACAAGGCATTGAACGATGCTAAGGTACTAGATGTCAGTGCTATTACGAGTTGGGTGCAATCAAGAAAAGTCTTTAATATTAAATAAGTACCTAAACCTTATAATTTAAAGCAAATAAAACCCAACGTAGAATATGCTTAATCTGATTTATGTTTATTTGATCAGAGTATAATTTCCACAGATTATTTTTCGTCTTTTAAACTGGAAATATCTTTTTCTACTTCTCTTAATTTTGTTTTGCAAGTAGTTAATAATTCTTCTGCCCGTTTTATATTTTTGGACAAGTCATCGATAGTTATTTCTTCTGTTTGAAGTTTTTCTAAGATGATTCTTAATTCGTCCATTGCGGACGTATATGTTATTTTTTTAGCCATGATTTTATTATTTAATTTCTGCTGATTTTTTACCATCTACAAATACGATATCTATAAGATCACCTGATTTTAAATGTTTTTTAGAACCGATTACTTTGTCATTCTTTTGAATATAAGAAAACCCTTTTTTTAGAATGTTTTCTGGTTTTACAGCTGTTATTAGCTGCTCTACATTTTTTAGTTCTTCTTTTAGTTTGTTGATCAGGTACTTAGTGGCTTGTTTGGTTTCGTTCTTAATTTGATCTAGTTTTTCATCATTCCATTTGATTAGTTCTAAAGGCTTTGTACTTAAGATATGTTCTATTTGATCTAGAGATGATTGTTCAAGTTTTAAGCGATTACTCACTTGGTTAGAAATCTGTTGAGACAAATAGTCTATTTCCGCTTCGAAGTGAAGGTTATGATCTATTATAAAGTTTGCGACTGCCGTAGGTGTTTTTAAATAGGTATGTGCCACAATATCAGCAACTGATAAATCTATCTCATGTCCAATGCCTGTTATGATAGGTACCTTATTAGTGGCAATAGCATGACCAATATTATAATCATCAAATCCAGATAAATCTATCTTAGAACCACCACCTCTTATGATGATAGCCACGTCATACTCCTTATCTCTTGTATGTATTTCCTTCAAAGCTGCAGACACTTCATCACTGGTAGAACGTCCTTGTACTGCTACATGGAATAGGGTGGTATGGAAAATGTATCCGTATCCATTATTAGCGAGTTGAGCCTCAAAATCTTTATACCCTGCCGATGTCTCAGATGCAATGATTGCTATACGCTGCAATACAGGTGGCATATAGATCATGGCGTTACGCTCTAGTAATTCCGCTTTTTTTAGCCGTTCTATTATCTTTTGTCGGTTAATCTCAACTTGTCCCATGGTGTAACTGGCGTCGATGTCTTCGATGCTTAGCTTCATTCCATATCGTTCATGGAAACCTACTTTGACTTTTACGTTTACTTCGATCCCATCTTGCAGAATAGAATCTGTTAGTTCGCCTAATTTTTTCTTAATAAAGAGAAGGCTTTTATACCAGATGGCTGCAGAGGCTTGGGCTATGACCGAGTCGTCTCTTTCGTCTTTTTGGATTAGATCTATGTAGACGTTTCCTCTGGATTCTTTTACTTGTGATATTTCTGCTTTAATCCATATCGCTTCTTCAAAATTAAGTGCAATGACTCTTTTGATATATTCGTTGAGCTCAAAAAGGGAATAGGATTTCACAAACTAGATTTAGTATAAATATAAAAGCCCTTACTGAGTTGCAAGGGCTTTTAAAAATATATTTTGAGATGTAGCCTAAGCTATTAGTTCTTTGACTTTATCCGCAGCTTCTTGCAGCAGAGTAGCGGAATGAACTTCCAATCCACTACTATCGATAACTTCTTTTGCGATATCAGCATTAGTCCCTTGCAATCTTACTATAATAGGAACATTAATATCTCCTATACTTTTATATGCTTCTACG
>CALLXF010000033.1 GCA_938015805.1 uncultured Saprospiraceae bacterium
TTCTTTTGCTTCAAGGCAAAAGAAAAAGAGGCATTTGAATATGAACTTAAATGACAATCAGAATGGAATAGATATTTTTTACCCACTCAAATCGACATAGTGCCTTTTTTTTATCCCTTTGTATTATAAAGGCATAACTAATAATTATTTAACTCTTATTAAATAGAATAAAGCTCACTATTACTAATTTGTAGTAACTGGAAATTGTCTAGCTTATCTTCAGGTATTAAAACTGCAATATTGTCTATGAGAGAATTTTTTCCTTAAACAGATCTATTCCTTTTGTAGCGGTTTCTTCTATAATGGTCAGATTGTTAGAAGTGGATAATTCAAAGTTTAATTTAGGCTTAGGATCAATATAATATATGTCCGTATCTAATGGTGCTAGTCCCACCAGACCGGCAGCAGGGTAGACTTGCATAGACGTTCCTATTACTAAAACGATATCTGCAGAACTTACCTCAGGTGCAGCTTCCATCATTTTAGGGACATCTTCTCCAAACCAAACTATGTGAGGTCGTAGCTGCTCTCCTTTTTCATTTTTATCACCGAGGATTAAATCTTTAGTCCACTTTTTTACATACCCGCTATCTACTACGGACCTCACTTTTAACAATTCCCCATGTAGATGGATCACATTTGTACTTCCTGCTCTCTCATGCAAGTCGTCTACGTTTTGCGTAATAATAACCACTTTAAAATGTTCTTTCAGATCCGCCAATATGCGATGAGCATGGTTAGGAACTACTTCTTTCAACTGCCGTCGACGCTGGTTATAAAACTCCAGAACCAATTCAGGATTTTTTTCAAAACCTTCAGGCGTTGCAACTTCCATAACATCATGCCCTTCCCATAAACCATCTGCATCTCTAAATGTATTGATACCACTCTCAGCACTAATACCTGCACCTGATAAAACCACTACTTTTTTCATAAATACTAATTTAATAAATGGTCACTAACTAACCGAATATAAATTTAACACTTAAAGAAGCTTTTTAGTACAGTTTTTGCACTCTAACTACCTGAAGGTCAATTAGATAACAGATGTTTGTTAAGTAATTGACAATCACTATTGTATATATAATGTAATTATTTAATGTCAAAACTTACAGATTTGAGACATTGTACGAGTACTAAAATATGGGTAATATTTTTTCTTCTATTTAGCTATTTAGCAAATAGCCAGGATATCCATTATTCCCAGTTCTATAATTCGCCTATGAATATAAATCCGGCTAATACTGGAATATTTAATGGGGATCAGCGATTTGTAATGAGCTTTAGAGATCAGTGGCGATCTGTACCCGTAACATGGACTACTTTTTCAGGAAACTATGATCGTAAATTTTACTCTAAAAACAACGATAAAGGATTCTGGTCAGGGGGGTTACTTTATAATTACGATAGACAAGGGGATTCTCAGCTTAATCTTAACAATCTAAATGTATCCGCTAGCTACACCCATCTCCTAAATTCAAAAAATATACTTACAGGTGGAGCTATGATCGGGTATAGTACTCGTGGTTTTGATCAGACAAACCTTAGATGGGATATGCAATGGACAGATGGAAACTATTTTGGTAGTTTGCCTTCCGGCGAAATGTTTGACACGGAGAGAGTTAGCTTTTTAGAAACTGCATTAGGTGTAAATTATAGATGGCAAAAATCTTCTAGAACAAAAGTAGATGTAGGAGCAGGCTTATTTCATCTTGTGCAACCTAAACCCAATTTCGAAAATCCAGACGTTCAGAAATTACCCATGCGTCTCGCCATTAACGCAATTGCAAATATTAAACTACTAGATAAGTTAGATGTTCAATTGCATGCTCTAAACCAATTACAAAGCGGTTACGGAGAAACTGTTTTTGGAGGGCTAGCAAAAATATATATCAACGAAAAAAGAGGATCCCAAACCAGATTAGATATCGGGCTGGGATACCGTACATCAGGATCTTTATTTCCGACTATCGCATTATCCTACAATCAGTTTTACTTAAGTGGATCTTATGATATAGATCTTACTGATTTTGGAGCGATCCATGGAGTTAGAGGAGGTCCAGAATTTCACTTTACATATATCATCACATCCGTAAAACCACTAAAGTTCTTTAAGAACTGTCCTATTTTTTAAGAAGACGATATCAAGATAAACATGAAAAAAAATATAATCATAGTATGTTGTTTAAGCCTGATGGTTTCCTCACTTAGTGGACAGACCCTTAAAGCTTTTATTACAGCTGCAGATAATGCCTTTGTTACTAAGGATTACTATAGTGCACTAGTCTATTACTCTAATGCTTTAGAATTTGATAGTGAAAATATCGAACTACAATATCAGGCAGCTGAGGCATCCAGACTTTTTAATGCATACACACCAGCAGAAGAAAAATACCAATATGTAATGGATAATGATTTTGATAACGAGTATCCATTATCCGCATTTTGGCTTGCTGAGATCAAACAGAAAAAGGGTAAATATGAGGAAGCAAAAACCTTATACCAGTTATACTTATCGGAATCAGAAGAGAATAAATATTTTTTTGAGAAAGCAGAAAAAGAAATCAAAGCCTGTGAATGGTCTGCAGATGTCGTAATGAATCCAGACACTTCCATGACGATTGCACATCTTGGTGATGGGATTAATAGTCCATACTCTGAGTTTGGAGCATTAGCAATAAATGATGAAGAGTTATTATTCTCTTCCCTACGATATGAAAAACAAGATGATATTCATAACCCGAAAAGGACTATTTCTAAAATACTAAGGTCAGAAGATAAAACAACAGGAGAGATCATAGATGATAATATCAATGATGGAGAAATACACATTGCACATAATACTTTTTCAAGAGACAAGAAACGTATGTACTACACTGAGTGTCAGTATATAAATACCTCGGACATTAGATGTGATCTCTATTACAGACCTATAAATGAAGATGGTACTTACGGTACTAAAGTAAAACTACCAGAATTTATAAACGCAGATACCCATACATCGACGCAGCCTAACATTGGGTTTAACCCACAAACAGAAAAGGAAGTTTTATATTTTGTATCAGATAGACAAGGTGGTGCAGGGAAATTAGATATTTGGTATTCTGAGATTCAAGATGAAAATACATTTGCAGAACCAATCAATCTAGAAAGTATAAATACGTACGAAGATGACATCACTCCCTTCTATCACATTCCTAGTGAAGTATTATATTTCAGTTCGGAAGGGTATCAGACGATGGGCGGCTTTGATATTTTTAAAACTTCAAAAGAAGATTATTTATACACTGCTCCAGAGCACCTACCCGCTCACATAAATAGTAGTTATCACGATATTTATTACACACTCGATGATACATCAGAAGAAGCTCATTTTTCTTCTAATAGAGAAGGATCCTATTTTCTAGAATCAGCACAGGAGGCATGTTGCTATGATATTTATCGTATCGATTACGAAGAGCTATTTCTAAATTTAGATGCATTAACTTTTGATAAGCGATCCACCACTGAATTACCAGGTGCGACAGTTAAACTGATCGATAAAAAAACAGGAGCAATTATCGGAGAGATTATAAATGACCAAACTAATAATCATCCTTTTGAGCTCGAGAGAGATAAGGATTATATTATTATCGCAGAGAAAGAAAATTACAGTTCGGATACTATAGAATTTAGCACAAAAAAAATATATCGTTCAGAAGATTTTATCAAAAAACTGTTTTTAGAAACAGAAATGATGGAGCTGGATGTCTTTACATTTGATAAACTTACTAATGGATCTCTTGCAGGATCACGAGTAAGATTAATAGACATGGAAACTGGAGAAATAGTAGGGGAAGAGATCTATAATGCAAACTCCAATGATTTTAAATTCAATCTTATTCCTTGTAAAGAATATAAGTTAATCGCATCTAAAGATGGTTATGACACCGTTACTCAGACTTTTGTAGCGGACTGTAATGGTGGGTCAATGACTAAAAAACTATTTTTAGGTAGAGGAGCTTCTCTGTACTTGCCTCTGACTTTATACTTTGATAATGACATCCCAGATATTAGAAGTGTAAAAACTTTTACAGAAAAAACATATACCAATACCTACAACCCGTACATCGTAAGGAAAGAAGAATTTAAAACTAATTATAGTAGTCCTCTTAATGGAGAATTAAAAAATGTAGCTTCTCAAAAAGTAGATGACTTTTTTGAATTTGATGTTAGAGGTGGCTATGGGCAGCTTAATAAATTCTTAGAACAATTAGTTGTAGAATTAAATGGAGGACAACAAATTACTCTCAGTATAAAAGGATATGCAAGTCCTAGAGCAACGAGTAAGTATAATAAGGCACTGAGTAAACGTAGGATCCATAGTCTTAAAAACGAACTCGTAAAATACCAAGGTGGAATACTTGCAAACTACATCGTAAAGAGCCAGCTTAAAATAGAAGAACTTCCTTTTGGAGAAGATCTTGCTCCTAGTGGAATCAGTGATAAAATTCCAGATAGAAGAAATTCCGTATACAGTGTAGAAGCTTCCAGAGAAAGAAGAATAGAGATCACGGGAATCAAGTATCAATAATCTAAACTAAGAATGAACATTATGAATTTAATAAATAACATAATAGGAAAAAGTCTTGTGCTGCTGATCTTAGTTTTAGGAACGACTGCTCCTATACTGGCTACTCACATAGTAGGAGGGGACATGACTTATAAATGCCTCGGAAATGATCGTTACGAGATCTCTCTTACCGTCCGTAGGGATTGTGATAATGGCGAACCAGAATTTGATGATCCAGCTTCTGTAGGAATATTTGACTCGGATGGTAATATCATTTTCGAATTAGGAATCGCAGGATCATTGTTAATTCCATTTAACGATGATGATACGCTTAATACATTTATAGAGAGTGATTGTGGTTTTATGGGATCCCCTGTCTGTGTGCAAGAAACTGTTTATAAAAAGAATGTAAAATTACCTCCTAGATCAGGTGGGTATATATTATCATATCAGAGATGTTGTAGAAACGAAACCTTAAATAATATTTTTGATCCGCTAAATGCCGGCTCTACATACTTTGTAGAAATAAAGGAAGCTGCTCTAACAACTGATTGCAACAGTAGTCCTGTTTTTAATCAGTGGCCAGATATTTATATATGTGCAAACGAAGCCCTTACATTTGATCACTCTGCAACAGATGCAGACGGTGACATGCTTGTCTATTCCCTATGCGTTCCTAGTGATGGTGCGTCTATAGACGAACCTAAACCTCAACCTCCTAATAACCCACCTTACGGAAACGTAGGATTTATGCCTCCTTATTCTGTAAATGATATGCTCGGAGGAGTACCTTTAGTTATCGATCCTAATACAGGAGTAATTACGGCGACTCCTAATCTTGTAGGACAGTTTTTAGTAGGTATATGCGTAGATGAGTATAGAGATGGCGAATTATTATCAAGAGTAAGAAGAGATTTTCAATATAATGTAAGAGTCTGTGGTTCTGCTACAATTGCCTCTTTTGAAGCGGACTCTATTTACTGTGGTACATCAGAAATAACTTTTGACAATACCAGCACAAATGCAGATACCTATCTATGGAATTTTGATTTCCCTAATACAGATCCTGCTTTTATCTCGACAGCAGAAAACCCTACATTTAATTATTCCTCTCCAGGAACTTATACTGTAGTCTTAGAAGCTACTCGTGCCTCTGATGGATGTACTTCATCTTTTAGCAAAACTATCGTGATTACTGATGATATCGTAGATGCAAGTTTTACAGCTACAGCCTACCGATGCCAAAATAATGATGAGGTCTTTCTAAGTCTTCAAGATATGACGTCCATAAATATGGGTATGTCTAATATTACTTCTATTGATTGGGTTGTTACCCAATCGGGTGTAGCTATAAATCTATCTGGACCCACAGTAACCACTGTATTAAGTTCTGATGAAGATATAACCATCAATTTGCAGATAATGACCTCCTCTGGTTGTCAAGCCGTTACAACTCAAACCGTAGCTATTGATGATATAGATAATGCGATAAGCTTTGATGTGGTTAATACATCATGTAATGATGATCTTTTTAATTACACCATATCCGCTACAGATATTATAGGCTTTACCTCTAGTACTTATGCATGGACGGTTGTAACGGATGGAGCTACTAGTACTTTTAGCGGTAATCCGATATCTTTTCAGTCTTCTGATAATATGGCAGTAATAACTGTATCTACAACAATAGATCCTGGATGCGAAGTGAGTTACACAGAGACTTTAAATTTGGGTTCATTTAATCCAGAAGTGATGCTTATACCTAGTTTCTCTTCTTGTAATGCAAATGGTCAAGCCATCATTTCTCTTTCTGCAATGATCGATGCTTCATCTAGTTTTGTTCCCGTATCATATGACTGGAGTATTACAAGCGGTAACTCCAACTCTAATTTTACAGGTAATCCGATCATGTTTCCATTGTTAGGAAATGAGGCCACAGTAGATTTAACGATAACATCGGATAACGGATGTGAGATTGTCTACACAGATCAGGTTTTAGATTTAATGGGTATTGTACCGACTATAGGTATTACAACGATGATGAGTAATTGTAGCGCCTCAGGTGAAATAGATCTTAATCTATCAGCTCAGATATCAGCGGTGACAGGTTTTACGATATCCTCCATTGATTGGTCAATAGTCGATGGAAATAATACTCAAAATTTTATGGGTAATCCAGTTATCGCTACTGTAAATCAAAATGAATCTGTAGATATCACCGCCACTGTAAATTTTGAGAACGGATGTAGTTTATCGGTTTTAGAAAATTTAGAAACCTCAGGAGGAATCCTGATTGATTATACGGATGGAAATATACTATGTAAATCTGATACTTTACTAATTAACATAAATGGGCAACCGGATTATTCTTATCTATGGGAGGATCATCCTTTTATAGTAGGAGGAAATAATACACCTAATCCATTTGTACAGATTCCTACAGATGCAACGCCTGGGACTTATACCCTTAACTTTTCTGTTTCTAACAATTCTGGATGTACTCAGGATTACGAGTATACTATTATAATAGAAGCTCACGTAATTCTAATGTCAGAAGTGGCCTCTCTTAATTGCGAAACTTATGAAGTATGTTTCAATAATATATCTTCTGAAATCACAAATGTAATATGGGAATTTGCAGACGATGATGGTAATGTATTAGGAAGCACAAATGATGCAAACCCATGTATTACTTTTCCAGGAATTGGAATTTATCATATTACTCTGAGCGGTGTAGATGAGACATGTGCTGGAATACCTTTTATCCTATGTGTTACTTTTGCAGACTATGATATAGAGATCGATAATTATATGGAAACCATAAGTGCTTGTCCTGGTGAGTCAGTTACGCTTACAGCAATGAGTAGTCTAGATGATGATGAAATAATGTGGTGTGATATTGCTAATCCAAGCATGCCCCTTGCTATGGGTAACACACTTACATTTGTCCCTACCGATGGACAACAAGTGATCGCAAAAGTACTAGATGATAATTCTTGTGCCTCATCTTCGAGAACAACTACTTTTAATATCGACAACATTGATCTCGGAAGTTATAGCGGAACATTAGACATATGTGCTGGTGATGTCTATCAGGTTGATCTGTTTAATTCATTGACAGGTTTAGAATTTGAATGGTTAGATCATCCATTTATCACTATGGGTAACATGACAGCTTCTCCGACCATTACCATTCCTATGGATGCACTGCCTTCTCAAGAGACATTAGATTTTACAGTTACTAATGAAAATAATTGCTCAGAAGATTTTACACTTATTTTAAATATTATTCAAACACCAGATTTTTCATTTACTTGGGATCTGATAGATTGTGATTTAATAACGGTTTGCTTTACAAATACCTCTGGAACCAGTTCTGGTTTGCTTTGGGATTTTGGTGACCCTAATAGTAGTACGGATATTTCAACAGCAGAAAATCCATGTTATACCTATAATGCCTATGGTAATTATATCGTCACTTTAGGGACTGCCGCTCCCGTGGGAACTTGTAGTAATGCCAGTAATCAGATCAATGTAAGTATTGTAGAGCCGACTTTAGATATCGCGGATATCTCTATTTCTGGAGAAAATTATTATTGCCAGTCAGGAGATGTTAATTTAACTGCTATTCCTTCTGGCCCTGGTGCCATCACTTGGTTTGACCAGAATGGAGGAATACTGGGATCTGGTTTAACCTTAGAAGTAAATCCGATAATTAACGAGATTGTATCTGTGGGTTATACGGATCAGTTTGGATGTGAGTCTGCACTACAATCGACTACACTTACAGATGGTAGCCTACAGTTAGATATTTTCCAACCATTAACTTTATGTGCTGGTGATTCTGGAAACGCTATTGTACTAACTGGACAGGATGTAACTTACTTATGGGAAGATGATACTCATATTATATCCGGAAATGATACTGCTGATCCAGTTATTCAGATTGACGCTAATGAGCCTGCAGGTTCATTTACTTTAAACTTTACTGCTACTAATCAATTTGGATGTACTGACGATTTTACATATGAGGTTGTCATTTTAGATAGCCCAGAATTATCATTTGATTTTACAATAGATGATTGCGAAGTAAACAGAGTATGTTTTACTAATACGTCAGCGATGAGTGGAATCCTAATTTGGAATTTTGGAGATCCTTCTACCACTAATGATATATCCGCCGATGACAATCCTTGCTATATTTATCCTGGCCCTGGAGTATATGAGGTTATTTTAAATACAGTATCTAATAATTGTATGGCGACACCGGATACTATGATTATCGAGTTATTTGATTTAGATATCAATATTGATCATGATAGTATTGTAAATAATACATTGATCGTCTGTGATACAGTAGTAGAACTTTCCGCAAATGTGAGTATGATGGGGCTTGATATAACCTGGTGTGATACAACTGGTATGGTTATAGGAACAGGGGATATGATCGAGATTCCTGTAATTGATTCGACGCAAGTCGTTGCAAAAGTTACTGATACAAATGGCTGTCTTCATGTATCGGATATCCTCACCATTTTATCAGGAACTATAGACCTAGAGTATGAGTCGCCCTTGACGATTTGCCGTGGTGATACACTTATATTAGATGTAATGCCTACAACAGGATTAATTTTTGACTGGGAAGATAGTCCTTATATTATTGCGGGTGACGACTCTGCAACGCCTACGATTTATGTAGATACTTCGGATATGACCACAGGCTTTACATTAAATTTTACAGCTGCAAATGCACAAGGTTGCTTAGATAGTTTTGAATATGATATAATAGTGACAGATAATCCAGTAATGTCTTTTGACTGGGCTGTCGCCGAATGTGATTCTCTTATTGTATGTTTTGAAAATACATCTTCTGTTAGTGGAAATCTATTTTGGGATTTTGGAGACTTAAGCACAGAGATGGATACTTCTAGTTTGGACAATCCATGTTATACATATCCTGCTCCAGGAGCTTATGTAGTTACCTTAACAACAACGGCAGGCGTATGTGCTGGAGTAAAATATACGGATACAATAGTTATTGAAGAACTTCCAGTTATTACTTTTGGAGGAGGCTTAGATTCTCTGGATCAGGAGGTATGTATTGGAGACACTTTAAACCTCATGGCATCTTCTAATATTTTAGGTAATCCTCTGCAGTGGTGTAATCTAGATAGTGTGACAGTGGGTTCTGGAAATAGTATAGAAATAGTGGTTACCCAGGACACATCATTAGTTATAAAAGCCTTTAATGATAACGGATGTTTTTCTAGATCTGACACTATAGACATTTCTGTTTTTCAGTTTGATTTGGAATTACAAAATGATCCAGTAGTAATATGCCCAGATAATGCATCTTCTACTACTGCAACAATCATAAATAATAATCCTGATGATAATTTATCTTATCTATGGAGTCCAGCAGAATGTATTCTTACAGCTGGGAACTCATCCTCCGAGGAAGTTACAGCAGAAGAAAGCAAAGATTTATTAGTAACGGTTACATCTGATTTACTCGGATGTAGCACAGAGCTAATCGTTCCTCTAAAGGTATCAGATTTAGATATCTCTGTTACCGATAGCGTCACGATCATTTTGGGAGAAGAAGTTACCATAGAGGTTTTTGGAGTGGAAAATGGAGATACAGTTTTATGGGATAACGGGAGTACTGAGATAGAACAAACTTTAGAACCGGATGAAACCACAATCTATACAGTAACTGTTACGGATGAGTGCGGATGTCAGCAAGTCAGATCGGTGGTCGTCACTGTCCTCATACCGAGGTGTGATGAAGATGCAGTTTTTGTACCTACTGCTTTTACACCTAATGATGATGGTGTAAACGATGTGCTTTTTGTTCGTAGCTTATTTTTAGATGAGATGGAGCTGATTATTTATAATCGTTGGGGTGAGGAAATCTTTAAAACTGTTGATATGCGTGTGGGATGGGACGGAACTTATAAAGGCAATCACTTATCACCTGACGTATATGCTTATTGCTTAAGAGCGGTTTGCGTAAATGGAGAAGAGTCAGTCCGTACCGGAAACATTTCTTTAATGAGATAATTTTAAAAAGGACACAGCGTAATAGCTTATAAATGGGTTTTATAATAAACATTGATTATTATGAAACCCATTTTATTTTTTAAGTCATCCATTGTTATTATTTGTCTTACCTATTTAAGTCTTTTGCTCTTATCATCATGCAGTGATAACTGCTTAGAAGATACGATCGATAGATTTAAATCTGAACAATCAGGATGTGCTAATGCAAAAATCATTAAATTCTCATTCCAAGACCAAGAGGTCTATGCATTTGTTGAAGGAATATGTTTTTCTGACGCTTCGACTCAGATCACTAATGGGGATTGTGACCTGATTTGCACACTTGGAGGTATAGGCGGTTTTACCGAATGTAATAGTGTCAATTTTGCTCAAAATTCTGAGCAATTAGAAATAATATGGGAAGAATAAAATGAGGACATAATAACATAAAAGGAGAAAATTGCATATAATCCTAATTACTGGGCAACTATTGAAGTTAAACATGCACATATATCTTTGAGCGATAACAGGTCTAGTTTATTGATCTGCTACATATTTATTATCTTAAGCTTTTAAAAATTCAATAGTTATGAAACAAACTTTACTTCTTTTATCTTTTCTATCCATTTGTTTTACTTCTCTTTATTCGCAGATAGTTTATAAAGACTATGGTGTTGAAGGTTTAAAAGTCGAAATGAACGAAAATTTAGCAATGGATTTAGATGAAGATGGTATCATTGATTTCTATGTAAATAAATATGATAACGAGCTGGGGTTTTCACCAATTTTTGCCAACGGTTGTTTTGCTAGTCCTGCTGAGAACGCCTATACTTCATTTGATGCTAGAGAAATACAAATCTTTGAGGAGGGCGAAAGTATATTAATAAACGGTGGAAATCTATTTGACTATATAGACGATGATAGAGGCTCTATCTATCAAGGTGATGGAATTTACGCTGATAACTGGGAAGATGGAGTGGATCAATATATCGGCTTTGCTTTAGTAAATGGAACCTCTAGCGATGGCTGGATGCGGATAGCTATAAACGAGCAAGCACAGCAATTAATTATTTACGAATTAGCTTTTGTAGAACAAGAAGATCCTAGTACTGCTGTCGGAATTAAAGCTGGACAAACAAGCCTTTCTAATATAGATGATTTAAGCCTTAGCCTGGGTGAAATTAATATGGGTCCTAATCCAGTAGTTGATTTTCTAAGAGTAGATTTTGACTATCAGGATAATCTAGTCATAGATGCGGTAGTGGTGGATGTGACAGGAAAAGAGATATATAGAACTATTTCGGGATTAGTAAATGGTAATAATGTGATCGAGGTATCTACGGATAATTGGGGAGCAGGTAATTACTTCCTACAGTTAAGTAATGGAAAAGGAATAAAAACTCTACTGTTTACTGTGAGTAGATAAGAGAATATAAATATTTATTCGTAAAGGTGTTATGACTTAATTGTGATAACACCTTTTTATATTTATATGCGGTCTAATAACAACTGTTTTGCTAAGAGCTAAAAAATCACTGGAGTCTTTTCATAAGAATAACAAAATTCTCATTTTCGTTTTTGGTGGAATTTATACCGCTTATGGATTATTCCAGATAGGAATTGTAAAACTCCAGAAAAAGTTTTTGACAAGTGAGGATTTTGAAATTAGTGATAATGGAATGTTAGATACAATAGATGTTGTGTATAATAATATTCTACTAACTATGCCTTATCTAATTGCATTGGGTATAGGGTATTTAATATTCGGATTTTTTTATAAATCTGCAAAGCCACAACGATTAATGATCTGTTATGCTATACTAGCCGCCTCTGTTTTATGGTCGTTTTTCTATGTAAGTAGTAGTGTAGATCAGCTCACTCTAATATATGATAACTTAGAGGGTGAACTAGGAGAAATAAATGACATACCAGTAGTTTCAAAATTTGCGAGTGCGAGTAAAATTATGGGAATTATTGGATTGTTAACCTCTGTAGCTTATGTTCTCGGACCGATAATCATCTTAACCCTTAGAATAAAATTAAATGATGTTGAATAAAAGTTTTTTCATTCCTGTCTTCACATTGGCAACAGCCTTATTGCTCTTATCCTCTTGCGAACCTAAATGGAAAGAAACGGATTTACATGGAGCTTGGAAAATACAGTCATGGACAGAGTTAAGTAGTGGAAAAATACTAGGCGATAAAATGGACTTTACCTTTGAAAAAGGAGAGGACAAAAGGTACGCGATAGATTACGGATCCATGCAGGAAAAAGGGAAATACTGGATCGAGTATGATTTTTTGATTACAGTAGAGGATGGAAGTGTAGCTAAGAAAGTTAAGATTATAGATATGGTAAAGGATACGTTAACCTTTGATATGAATAGGGCAGGAAGACTAGAAAGACTTGTTTTGACTAGAGTCCAATAGGCATTATTCTTTTAATAAAAAATTTATCATTGACTCAGCATTCATCTAATCAAGATACTTTATCCCTAAATAAATATATCAGCGAGACAGGTATCTGTTCTCGTAGAGAGGCGGATAAATTGATAGAGAAAGGCAAGGTTACAATAAATGGAAAGAGAGCTGTAAAAGGAAATCGGGTAGGACAGGGTGATGTTGTTAAGTTAAATGGTAAAGCCATAAAATATAAATCAAAACCAAAGCCCATCTATCTTGCGTTCCACAAGCCGATCGGAATCGTATGCACCACTGATCTTAACGAAAGAAATAACATTATCTCTTATATAAACTATCCTACCAGGTTATTCCCTATAGGACGATTAGATAAGCCTTCAGAAGGTTTAATATTTCTGACTAATGATGGAGATATCGTCAATAAAATATTAAGAGCCGGAAATAAACATGAGAAAGAATATATAGTCACTGTAGATAAGGTCATTACTGATGAGTTCCTTAAGGGCATGGCTGCAGGAGTTCCAATTTTAGGAACGCGTACAAAGAGATGCAAAATAGAAAAGCTATCTAAAAATCGTTTTAAAATAATACTAGTCCAAGGTCTAAATAGGCAAATAAGAAGGATGTGCGAGTTTTTTAATTATGAGGTTAAAAAGCTAGTACGAGTTAGGATTATGCACATTAAACTATCAAAGCTTCCTCTAGGTAAGTGGAGGAAATTATCTGCTAAAGAGGTCCAAAAGCTTTTCGATGCAACGGAGTCGTCAGAAAAGACTCAATCTCCAACTAAGTTCAAAACAAAAAAAAGTGCAAATAAAAAAAGGGATTAATTTCTTAATCCCTTATAGGCTTGTTTAGCTATTTGCAAAGATATACTTTACGTTTATTAGACGGTACCTTCTGAAGGAACCCTCATAGTTTATTAAAAATTTTTTAAAATAATTCTTGATTAGGTATACATCTGAGTATGATGGATTACTCTTTTAGACTGTTCGCTAAAAAGAGGCCTCTAAACTAAACCTAATTCCTAGCCCCTTCTCACCGAAAAGTTCCGGAATATCAGGAGCATCCAAGTAAGTAAATCTTTTAACTAAGTCGACTCTTAATATTTTAAAAATATTAGTGATCCCTATACTACCTTCTAGATAAGGATTACTTCCTAGTAAAAAAGAATCGCTATCCACATTATCAGGAAATTGTATCAGCTCATTATTCTCTACTGGGTTATTACTATCATTAAGATCACCCCATAAAGCCTTCATGGTCATGACTGACCTTAGATTAAGACGATTAATAAGGGGTAGCCGATTCATGATATAGCCATTAAAATAATGACGATAATTTATACTGGCATAACGATCAGTAACAAAGTCAAAAAAGTTAAGCATGTTATAAAAACGATGCTTATAAAAAAAGGTCTGATTCCCCTGGGGTATAAAAAGTAAATGATAAGGGATGGCACTTCCCCAGTATTGTCCACCTTCCAATAACCAGTCTGAGTATCCAAATTTAGAAAGATACATTCTTTTAAAAATGAGACCTTCTATTTTTGTATAATCCACATCGCTTGATAGAAGATCAGGAATAGCTTTTTCTATTGCCAGTTCAAAAATCGGATACTTACTATGTATCGGAACTCTCTCATTATTGAGTTCAAGGTAATGTTCATTAGGAGCCCATCTTAGCCTTGTACCTATAGCTGTTACATCGATGTCGGTAACTTTTAATTCTTGATCTGAGGGATCAACATAAGCAAAATCTAAGCTTCCTACACCACGATGGCGATACTGATGACCATAAACTCTGTACCTAAAGTCTTTTTCTAACTCATGGTCATAAAGCAATTGGTTAAACCGGGACTGTATAAATTTGGTATTAATTCCTCTTACAAACGAGGTTAGCAAACTACCTCGATATGAACTAGATAATTCCTGACCTAGTGCGTATTGCTCTTTACCAAAGACAAATGCGAGGTAATGAACTGGGTTCCGATCAAAGTCATCGTTAAATGAGTATAAAGAAACAACTCTATGCTTAAACTGTTTATCCTTAAAACCATAAGCTGCATGCCCTAGGAAATGTAATTTAGGAAATAACTTATTGGTCGTACGCATACCCATTTTTACTCTGGAGCCTTCTACAGGATTATAAGTATAAGCAGATCCGATGGGACCTATTTCAAATGTGTTGAAATTAATATAACCGGTAATTAAAATCTGACTGAGACTTTTTAGTAACCCAAATTTTTTATTAGAATTGAGCGAATCTATCATATTAAGAACCTGTCCTTCATCTGATTCTTTTTCTCCACGATACTTAATCCAAAATTCAGGATCTGCATTATCTCGATTACCCAGACTAGGACTCATATGATCCATCCCATCTATGTATATTACTTTTCCCGACTGGCTAAATTGATAGCCAGTATTCACTAACCTACTTTTACCCAATATTCCATTTCCGATATCAAAAAAATCAAATAGAGCCTCAAACGTACTCCCTCTATCTACCCATTGGTCTTCGATAAATGTAAACTCTTGCTTAAATTTGACATCTTTCGCCCAGTTTAATCTAGCTCTCTTATCTAAGGCATATTCAACTTTAACAATTGCTTTATCTGCTTCTTGTATATATATATCACCAGTAAAACCTATATCTTTTTTGTTGGATGGAGTGGTCCATAGATGTACGACATTTCCTCGATCATTTTGTAATGTATCGATAATATAGTATCTGTAAAAACCTATTCCTCCATTGCTAATGGGATTTTGGAAATTAGTACTTAGTAGAAAAAGGCTATTATCATATACATCTACCTTTTGAATCAAGTGATCTAATATTTGCTCTACATTGTCATCAAAGAACCTCATATCCAATTCGGATTTTTGTTCATTGATCGTTTCTATTTTAGGCCCATTCCCATTTAAAAATAAATGGTCTTCTACCTGTTCTTTTAAATAAAATGATACCACTTGCTTGCCTTCTTCGAGAGTATCTATATATTCCTCGAGGAAATCCATTTTTTTCCATAGACCTTGATCTAAGGTTTCTTTAGAGACATCGTTTAAGGCCAGACTTTTAGAGGCATACTGTGTATATTTTAAGTACGACTTTCTACCTGGTTTGTTCTTTTTACGGTTACGGACAACTTCTTTTATGAGCTTGACGGCAGGATTAGATTTATCATACTTTACCTTCTCTGCAATAATCTCTACATTCTCTAGTACGATGTCCGCCCCTCCTAAAACAAAATCTACAACTTGATCTTGAGAGATGTTTTTTAAAGGGATGATTTTGGCTTGATACCCTAAATACTCTGCTTTTACTTCTCCTGAGTTTTTAGGTAGTTCTAACCTATAGTACCCGTCGATATCAGTAGTTGTTCCATTCGATTCATCACCGACATATATAACCGTTGCAAAAGGTAAGCCCTCATTGGTAATTCCATCAGTAACCTTACCCGTGATAGTCACAGTAGACTGAGCAATAGCAATAAGAGAAATCGATAATATTTGTATTGTAAATAAAATTCTAAGTAGTATCACCATGGTAGAAAGTAAGTCACTATTTTAAGGAGGCAGAAGGCATAAATTGCTTTATAACGTTTTGCCATCCCGGATAGGGTTTATAAATTATATCTACGTTTGGTTTTCCATCATTTTTACAATGACATATAGCAGCCTTATTATTATTGTACGTGTCCCATTCTGCTATTTTATTACAATCGTAATTGCGATGTATATTTTCTTTAACGTCTAAGTAAACTCTACTTCGTCTAGCTAGATAATCTGTTTCTACGAGATAAAATTCTTCTAAATCGATTTTATTAAAATTACGCTCGTTATGGATCGGGTAGTACTCTTTATCATAAGAAGCAAACCATACATCCGGCATTCCTACTACTGGTAATTCTGTTTTTACTGTATTAGATCGCACAAAGTTTACAAACTGATCAAAACTGTAATTATGGTTAGTGTAGTAAACAGAACCAAAATATAAAGCACAGATTGCCGTAAGGGAAGTAACAAAAGTTTTTGATTTACCTAATCGCTCATAAGTGTAAAAATAAAACATCAGTAAAGCAGGAGTCAGGTAAACAAAGTAGTTTCTGTTTTCTCTTCGTGTAATTAGTGTGGAAATAAATAGGACGATCATAAGTACAAATAGAAACTTATTATCTCTATATACCTTATGTCTAAAATAAAGAAAGAGGGTCCCTAGTAACAAAAAGAATTCGGGAATATGATGGATCCAATCAAAGTCAGAAAAATACGCTAGGATATAATTGTTGACTGGTGAAACCATATCCGCTTTGCTAGCAATCATTTCTGTAAGATGAGTTATGTCAAAAGTTTCCCAATGTAAGGATAGGTATACCATACCACCTAAGCTGATACCTAAAACGGATTTTAAAAACATGAGAGTATTACTCTTAAACCAAGTCTTTATTTCTTCACGTGAGGAAAAATGTTTTGATTCAAGATTCTCTGATAGGAAGTGAGCTAAATAATAAAACAGGGTTATCAATCCCATGATATGAGACTCCATCGCCAATATGGCAATCATTCCAGCGGCTATATATTTCTTTCTAATAAACATATAAATACCCAGGGTCATGAGTAAAAATGTAAAAGCATCTGTTCGTCCTGTATGAGCTGCAAAAAATACCGGAGGCATTAATACAATAAAAAATGGTAACGTCTTAGTGGTTTGTTTACTAAATGGAAGTTCCTTTAAAATATAATACCAGCCTAGTGACGATACCATTACAAGGCCAGAATTAAATATAAAAGCGTTGCTTTTAGTCCATCCAAAAACGTTTAAGAAAGTACCGCAAAATATAAAGTATAGTTTCCCAAACAGCTGACCCGTAAACACACCTTCTTGATCTAAAAAAGTCAAATCGTTATCAACACCTAGAGACATATAATTCCAGGCATTGGATAAAGTCCAACTATCATCCTCGTAATAAATATTAAAATTTGTATGGAGAAAAGTATACGATACAGCTATTAGTCCTAATAAAATAAATGGTAATAAATCATACGATGATTTAGGAGAGCTAGGTAGATTAATAGAGGGAGATACTGAACTTTTACCTTCGGTAGATGACACGATAGAGTTGATAAATTTCTTTATCGGTTTTTCCAATGCGAAAGTGTCCTTACCTGTGATCATCTAATAATTTAAAAAATGGTGGCCGCCATTCTAATAACTTTATACTACTAACGTTTTACAAGCAAATTAGTAGGCATAAAATCTTAATTAATATACTTTATCCTAAATCGAGTGCAAAGGTCTGCAATTAGTTGGTTTTAAGGGAATTTATGAACTATTATCTTTGAAAATATAGACAAATGATAGTTATTTTCTGCTAATCGATGCCCTAGGTCATATGTGTATTCTTAAAATGTATATTTACCTAGTAATTAAGTCTTTCTTTGATGTCCTATTCGTTAGCCTCTTATAAAAGATATTCTCAAAATGATTTATGGAAGTTTACTTTAATTAATGTTTAAGCTCAGTACTTTTCTCAAAAATCCATTGATTTAGTTCGATAAGCTTAGTAGAGAATTGATATCCAAAATCTGTTAATTTGTATTCTACTTTAGGAGGGACCGCGGCATAGACTTTACGTTCTATTAAATAAGCTTTCTCTAACTTTTTAAGTGTTACTGAGAGCATTCTAGAAGAAATGTCAGGCGTGTATTTTTGGATTTGATTAAATCGCAGAACGTCGTTATATGCCAGATTATACAAACAAAATAAACTCCATTTGTCCACCGATGGTGCAAGTATGTTTTTAACTGGACATTCGGATGTACCTCGGCAATGTTTAGTATCCTTATAAAATTTCTCAATCTTTTTTTTCAATCTATTCTTCTGATTATCAGTAATACTTACTTCCATGTTACTTAGGTCGATTTAGATTAGTTATTGTTTAGTTTTTAAGGCTGGTCTATATTTACTTTATTTAAAGTACTAACTTACTAAAAGTAACTGATATGTTAAAGCATGATATCATCCAATTAATACGAGAAAACTACTCTCAGTTTTATAAATACTATAGGAATATAGAAGACGACAAATTTGGAAAACCTCAACTCCATGGTAAATGGTCTCCAGGACAGCACCTAGAACATATACGAATAAGTACAAAAGTGATGAATAAAGCAATGCAAATTCCCAGGCTAATCCTGTGGTACAAATTTGGAAAAACAGAAAGGGTAGAAAAGTCTTACGATCAGCTCAAAAACAAGTACCTGACAGCCACAAATAATGGATTTAAGGCTCCTCCTAAATTCGAACCAAGAGAAATATTCAGTGTAGAAAAATATAAACTCATTACTAGAGTCCGGACCGAAGAACAAAAGCTTATGGCACAAGTATCAGCATGTGAAGAATCCTTCTTAAGTAAGTATCAACTGCCTCATCCTGTTTTTGGGAAACTTACTATTAGGGAAATGTTATTGTTTGTAGCATTCCATACAGAGCATCACAGGAAAACACTTTTAAAATACAACCAGATGTAATTACCCTAAAGAACTTATTTTAAAGCGGAGATTCTACTTTTTCTCTTCAACAGGCTTGTGGAACTGCTCTGTCATTTCTTTACTAATTGCACCTTTGACAAAAGTAATAAAGTTCTTACCATCTACTTGCAACTGTACACTAGCGTCATCTACTTTTGAGACTTGTCCGATAATACCACTATTGGTAACTACCTTATCTCCTTTTTTCAGGTCTTGAGCAAAGGTATTTTGCTCATCTTGTTTTTTTCTTTGTGGTCGAAGGAAAAAGAAATACAGTACACCTACTATGAGTATAGGGAATACTAGACTAAAATTAAAACCGCCACCTTGTGCCTGTAATTGTAAAAATAGATTCATAATTAATTGGTTACTTCTCCTTTAAGAACGAATATAGTTTCATTTGGAGTTGTATTAGAATAGATCATCACTTTTTTTTCCTGTATTCCCGATTTACCCTTAGAGTCAAATGTAACTTTAACATAAGAAGTAGCTTGAGGAGGAAGCGGTTCTTCAGGATATTCTGACACCGTACATCCACATGAAGATTGAGAATCAAGAATAATTAAATTTCTACGTCCCGTATTGGATATTTTAAATTCATGAGACACCACATCTCCTTGTTTTATTTTACCGAAAACAAATTCTGTTTCGGGAGCATTTAGTATAGGTATGTCTTCCGATTCAGAGGTAGGTTCTGCTGTTGTAGGATTATGAATGATGTCATGGAATTTAGACTTTCTATTTGCCTTACTAGCGTTACTTTCATTACATGCTAAGAGACATGTCAAAAAAGAAATACTAAGAAATCCTAAAATTATTTTATTCATAGACTCAAAATTATCTACTTTAAGGCATTTATAACTATGAGTAAGCCTATTTATTTATTAGGATTTATGGGAACTGGTAAATCTGTCGTCGGTAAGCGTCTTGCGGAAGTATTAGGGTATCAATTTATAGATTTAGATGAGTACATAGAATCTAAAGAACAGAATTCGATCAGTTCGATTTTTTCTATCAAGGGCGAAGCGTATTTTCGAAAAGTAGAACACAAGAATTTAGTGGAATTATCAACTAAAAGAGATATTGTAATTTCACTAGGTGGAGGAGCTCCTTGTTTAGATAAAAATATCAATATAATTAGAACAGGTACTTCCATATTTATAAAAAGTTCTTTACATGGATTAACGAATCGTCTATTCGCCGAAAGGCAAAAACGACCTTTATTACATCATCTCAACAGTAAAAACGCTCTGTATAAGTTTATTAAAGACCTTTTACAAAAAAGAAAATCGCACTACGATATAGCTGATTTCTCGGTATGGAATAGAGGGTCGCTGGATGTGGTGGTTCAAAAAATATTAAAGAAGTTCTAAGCCAATCGTTAGAGGTAAAAATTTGATTGATGTGTTTTAAACTAATTAGCCTCTATTTAACATTTCATTATAGTTATCAGCACAACTCTTTGTGAGCTAATTTCATTTATCAGGTTAAATTATTTCTCTAAGACCTTTTACAACAGTTCGAATTCTTATTTTTGCAGCTTAATTTTTAGAAGATGTCAGACAATATTAAAAAGTGCGTTATTATAGGCTCGGGTCCTGCGGGATACTCAGCAGCTATTTATGCCTCTAGGGCAAATTTACAACCGATCGTTTATACAGGTCCTGAACCTGGAGGTCAGCTTACCATAACTACAGATGTAGAAAATTATCCGGGTTACCCCAATGGTGTACAAGGTCCTGAAATGATGGAAGAGTTTAAAGCTCAAGCCGTACGTTTTGGAACAGAGGTTATTTTTGAAATGATAACTAAAGTAGACTTTTCTGGACCAGTACATAAAATATGGACGGAATCAGGAGAGGAAATTCAAGCTCATACTGTAATCATAGCCACGGGTGCCTCAGCAAAGTGGTTAGGGCTAGAATCAGAACAACGATTAATGAACCAAGGTGTTTCTGCCTGTGCCGTTTGTGATGGTTTCTTTTTCCGAGGACAAGAGGTAGCAATCGTAGGAGCAGGTGATACAGCTGCAGAGGAAGCGACCTATCTTGCAAAGTTGTGTACTAAGGTACACATGCTCGTAAGGAGAGATGAGATGAGGGCCTCTAAAATCATGCAAGAGAGAGTAAAAAACACCGAAAATATAGAAATCTATTGGAACACATCAACAGATGAGATCCTAGGAGAATCTGAGGTTACGGGTGTACGTGTGATCAACACTAAAACAAACGAAAAGTCAGAAATCGCTGTACAAGGATTTTTTGTTGCTATCGGACATAAGCCTAACACAGATATGTTTAAAGACTGGTTAGATATGGAAGAGAGTGGATATTTAGTAACGAAACCAGACTCTTCTAAAACAAATATAGAAGGAGTATTTGCTAGTGGTGATGCTCAGGATCATGTATATCGTCAGGCAGTAACTGCTGCAGGTACAGGTTGTATGGCGGCATTAGACGCTGAGCGATACCTAGCTGCAAAAGGAATTATATAACTTTATAGAAAAATAAAAGCATGGGAAAATTTAGAAACGGAGTATTGCATGGAGATGAGGTAACGGAGGTATTTAATTATGCCAATGAAAACAACTTTGCTCTTCCTGCTGTAAATGTAACAGGTACTAATACAGTTAATGCAGTGTTAGAAACGGCGAAAGAAATAAATTCTCCAGTTGTGATACAGTTTTCTAATGGGGGAGCGAGTTTCTTTGGTGGAAAATCCTTACCTAATGAAAACCAGTTTGGAGCAATACAAGGTGGTATCTCTGGAGCATTACATGTACATCAAATGGCAGAAGCCTACGGTGTTCCTGTAATCTTACACACAGATCACTGTGCAAAAAAACTGTTGCCATGGATCGATGGCCTTTTGGACGCTGGAGAAAAATATATGGAGCGTAATAATGTTCCTTTGTATAGTTCTCATATGTTAGATTTATCAGAGGAACCACTAGCAGAGAATATTGAGATATCTAGTAGATATTTTGAACGTATGAATAAATTAGGAATGACGATAGAGGTAGAGCTAGGCGTAACAGGTGGAGAGGAAGATGGAGTAGATAATACCGATGTAGATAGTTCTAAGTTATACACTCAGCCAGAAGAAGTAGCAGAAACGTACGAGGCTCTTTCTAAAATTTCTAATCGGTTTACAGTCGCTGCCGCTTTCGGAAATGTACATGGTGTATATAAGCCAGGTAATGTCGAACTGAGACCCATCATTCTAAAAAATTCTCAAGATTTCCTAATTAAGAAACACGGATTATCAGAAAAGACTCCGATCAATTTTGTTTTCCACGGCGGGTCGGGTTCTAGTAGAGAAGATATTAGAGAAGCAATAGAGTATGGAGCGATAAAAATGAATATCGATACTGATTTACAATGGGCTTTCTGGACAGGAGTAAGAGATTATTACGAGCCTAAAAAAGCCTATATGCAAACACAGATCGGTAATCCAGACGGTGACGATAAACCTAATAAGAAAAACTATGATCCTAGAAAATGGCTGCGAGAAGGAGAGCAAGCATTTAAGAAAAGATTAGCTACTGCTTTTGAGGATCTTAATTGTATGGATCGTAATTAGATTAAGGATTCTATTCTAAAACATAATTTAGAGAGTTGGATTTATTTCCAGCTCTCTTTTTTTTGGCTCTTTGTTGTTCAGAATGGGTGAGTGATTAAATGCTAGGTATACTCCTAAGTTATGCAAGGATTGACCTTTTTGATTTTAGTGGATAAATATTTAAAATCCCTTAAAAACAAAATAGTGTTTGAGCAGAACTAAGAATTGCGAGAATAAGATATGCCAATGGGATAGTATAATTAATAATGTGAAAATAAGCTGTTTTGCGAGTTTATTTGTATAGGATTTTAAGAATTTAGCAGTGTTAAGAAATCAAAACAGTCTTGAATTTTTGTTTGTTTTGCTTCAAGGCAAAAGCTTAAGAGGCGTTTGAATATGAACTTAAATGACAATCAGAATGGAATAGAAATTTTTTACCCACTCAAATCGAAATAGTGCCTTTTTTTACGATTGTTTAACAAGTATGCTGAAAATCTATCTAACTGCATTTTGGTCTTGGCTTTACGCCGAAGTTCCAAAACTTCTAACTTAAACTTTCGATCTACAAATCATACTTCCTGCCAGATCGGTCGATTATATTACTGTTAGCTTGTTGAGTTCCCATTAGGATGATGTCTTGGATATTTACGTGAGCAGGTTGAGAGGCAATATAGTAAACCGCCTTAGCGACATCCTTAGTACGTAGAGGATTAAAGTCCTCGTAAATTTTTGCTCTCTCTTTATCTCCATCAAATCTGACTCTTGCAAATTCTGTTTCCTCGACATGAGCTGGTGATATCTGACTGACTCTAATTCCACTCTTATGCAGATCGATTCTGATTGCTCTAGTAAGTGCTTCTACTGCATGCTTAGAAGCACAATATACATTACCGTTAGGATAAACTTCGTGGCCCGCAGTCGAACAAGTATTAATGATATGCCCAGATTTTTTCTCGACCATCCCTTGTGATACTAATCGAGTCATGTATAGCAGCCCTTTTACATTAGTATCGATCATGGTTTCCCAGTGCTCTAATGATCCTTGATGAACTGGATCAAAACCTTTAGCCAGACCAGCATTATTAAAAAGGATATCGATGTCTTTCCATTCGCCCGTAAGGCTATTTATCGCTTTTTTACAAGCGTTATAATCTCTAACATCAAAACACAAAGTACATACATTGACAGCATATTTATCCGCTAAATTTTTCTTTATCTCCGCCAGTCTTTTTTTACGTCTTCCTGTTATGATTAGATTAAAACCATTTTTTGCAAATCTCTTTGCTGTTGCTAGACCTATACCTGATGTGGCACCTGTGATCAGGATTAATTTTGGAAATTTTGCTTTTTTACTCATTGATTAAATCGGTCATTATAGATTTAAATTCTGTATCGAAACTAGCAAATTTACTAGTGGCAGGACCATTAAAACCTGTATGGATTTTCCTCACTTTATTGTCCCTATCTACGATTAGGAGTGTAGGGTAGGAGATTATTTTATTGAGCATAGGGAATTTTTGGGAAGCATCTGATTTACTAGAAGTACCACCGTACAAAACCTCAAAATCTATATTCATCTTTTCTTTATATCGGTTAAGTACTTTTTTACTCTTAGCTACATCTTTATATCTCTCAAAACCGACGGCGATGACTTCTACATCGTCGCTAGGATTTTCCTTTAAATAATTTTGTATATAAACCATCTCATCTCTACAGTTAGGACACCATGTACCCATGATCATGACCAGTTTGATTTTATCCTTATACTGATCATCGTTTATACTGATCATTTTAGAATCTCCATTTTCAAAAGCAAAATTTAATACATCAGAGTCAGCTGTAACCTCTGTAAGTGCAAAAGGGTCACTGATGGTTACATCATTTTTTCTATTAGCTACCCAGTTAGATTTATAATGACTTCCAGATCTAAAACTACCGACTAAGGATTTATCTTCTAGCTGTTTTGCCTCGAATAAAAAAGCATGCGAACCATCAAAACAAGATAAAAATGCTTTGTTTCCTCTGACGATTCCATCCAGAAATCTATAATCCCCTGTTTCTGTTAGAAAAGTACCCGATATTTTATTTCCCTTTTGGTAAAATTCTCCAATGGCAGGATAGCTATTCTCTGTTCCTGGCTCAAAAGTAGCTGCCCAGTTTCCGCTTAGATCTATATCTGGCGTTTTTCCAAAACTTTCAAAACGCTGATTTCTTCCATGTCTTGCAATAAAAGGAATAGCATAATTTGTTTTATAATTGACATACCAGTTACCTTCTATTACGCCATCCTCGTAAAGTCCTTTAATATAAGAATCATATACCGGGAAATTTATCGTAATCGTATCCTTTGCTGTTTTTAGATCTCTCCCAAAACGGATATCTGTAACTTTTATCCTTTCCTCCCCATTGATAATTTCTATATAGAAATCTTGCTCGGAGGTATAGACTACATCAAACAGAAATGGTAATTCTCCAGAATAATCAAATTCTTTTTTATACTCTACCTCTTCCACTTTTGTGGTTAACGATACCGCATCGTCATCTAGTTTTAAAACAGCTTTCCATGGACCCGGAGGGACTTTAGAAAAGGAATTAGGGAATTCTACACAGGATAAAAGACCTGTGATTACCAGTAAAGACGTTAGGTATCTGACCATTATTATTTTGTTCCTCTATCACCTACAAAGTGATCGTTTTTGTACTTAAATAAGACATTAAAAGTCGTAAGCGATCCATAGATACGTGTAATGTATTGCTGTAGATTTACTTTTTCTTCGTCAGTCAATTTGCTAGAATTAATCCGCTGTTCCATAACTCGTAATCGATCTCGGACCATTACTATTTTATGAAAAAAAGTATCGATTGGAATTTCTTTATCTTTTAAACCTGAATCACTTGGACGTAATATCATCATGCCATTATTCCATTTATCTCCTAGCTCTATCTCCTGCGATATATCCGAGTAATTCTCCAGAATTTTCATCAGTGATCTTTCTGCTTCTGAGAAAGATACCGAGTCTGTGTATTCTATCGCCTCTATAATTTCCCAGGCTGTATATCCCTTACCGACATCTTTTATCCCGTACTGTATAAAGCATACTTTATAGGCTGCTATATCGATTTCTATTACTACACCATCTCCAAAAGCGGGATGGTTTACTCTAGATCCTATTCCTAAAATCTCCATATTATTAATCTGCTTTTATAAATATTTTACTTGTTGACTTTTCATTTTCTCCACTTACATGTAGAACATAAGTAGCGATCGGAAGTTGCGATATTTCTATAGAAACCTGATCACTATTTATTTCTCTGGTGATGAGCCTCTTTCCTTCTAAGTCATGGATCTCTATATGATAGTTTCCATTTTCTGGTAAGGATACAGAAATCATATCGCTGGCAGGATTAGGATAAATAGATAAGTCTATTTCTTCCGTAGGATCATATGTAGACACAGTACCCATTACTTCAAAATCCCAAGCTCCTCTTCCATACGTCCCAAATCTTGCCATATTTAATTCATCCACAAATTCTACACTCCAGTAAGTCGTGTATGGAGCTGTGGTTCCTGATAAGGGAAACCATTCGTTTAATTCTGCTATATACACAAAAGGACCTGCCTCTGTTGCCGCAAAGATTAGAGATTCTTCTGGATTAGTAGCTAACCCAAAAACCATTGTACTCGGAAGGCCTGAGGACATAGAAGACCACGTATCTCCGTTGTCTGTAGATTTTAGTACTGGTGCATTAGAATATCCAGAACCTGATAAGTATAACACGTCCTCATCTAGCTTAGAAGCCATAATATCTGATCCATACAGATAGTGTCCGCCAGGTAAATTAAATGCCTTTTCTGTAAAGCTCATTCCTCCATCTTCTGAGTGATAAAATTTACCATTATCCGTCGCTACATACCAGTGATCATGATCAAAATGATTAGTCTCCATAGCTGAGATATTTCCTCCGCTTACTGAAAAATCAAAAGGTAAGGCTTTCGCCGAAATGGAGTTTCCCGATGGAATCATTTCTATGATATGTCTTCCCTCTAACGAATCTACATTCCCTCCTGCGATATATGCAATATTTAGATCCGAGTCAGGATGAGGCATCATCGGCGGGATCCACACTGACTCATTAGGAGATATGATCTCGTAAGTAGAAGTTAGCCCAAAAGACTCATTAAAAGGTTGAGCATAATATGTTACCCATCCTCCAGGATATACCGTAAATAGTCTGCTACCGTTTTCTGTAAAAATAATATGCCCATAATCTCCTGAGATCACTTGGACCAAATCAGCAGGTTCTAGAGGATTTGTGATTTTCCCTCTCTGGAAACCTTGATCTTGAGAACCTGCAAAATAAAAAGTAGGATCTAAAGGAGAAGTAGCTACTGAGTAGTATTGACTTACATTTAAATCACTTAAGGAAATGTTCTCATTAGTCAGTGTATAATCATACGATACATTAAGGCCTCCATGATTAGAGATCAGCATAAACGGTTGCCCATCTTGATCGTTAAATTCTTTAAAATACATCATGTCAGCATGTAGTTTAAATTGGACATTGTTGTAATATTCCCACCACTCATTTATCAGTTGCCATGACAGACCTCTATCTAAAGATCGGTATGCGTTTACGCCACCGATGAGCATAACATTAGGATTACTAGGTGACAAATACAAACCTACTTCCCATGGTCTTATAGGTAATGTACTAAGATAATTCCATGACGCCCCTAGGTCATTTGTAGAGTATAATTCGTCTGATTGATTATACGCGTAAAATGTAAGTTCATCGTTTATTAGCGTTGCTTGTAAATTTGCTCTTCCTCCTGACCCAAAAGAAAATGGAACATCAGCTGTGATCAATTCCATCTGGTTAGTATTTCGATTATAGCGATGCAAGTTAGAAGCTGCTTCGCTTATTTGCTCTAAAAGATAAAGATCATCAGTACCGTTCGGGTTGTTAATTACAAAATTAGAAAGGTTGTTATTATTAAATGACATTAGTTCCTCATAGCTTTCTCCTAGATTAGCAGTTCTATAGAGCTTTACATCTTCCCAGTATCCTTTTCTCATTAAAAAGAAAATCTCTATGTTACCATCTTCATCTATTATTCTATATGGATTACTGATACGCCATCCACTTGAAGTTACTGGTATATTTAAGGAAGTTGTCCATGTCTGCCCCATATCATCAGAGTAGGATGATTGTCCATTTACTGCTGCTGTGATTCTATAATTACCTTCATGGGGGCTGACAAATAAGAATTTATCAAAAAATCTGAGGTCTTCATTGATTGGTTTCCATTCGGATCCATCCAGACTTCCTTCCCATAAATTACCTCCCGCAGAAATTGTATAGATCTTATCTGTAGCTGCGATAAAGTCTGTGGCTAAAACACTCCCTGCCTGATTTCTACTTCCTCTCTCATACCATGCTCCACTGAGATAGTTGTCCACGATCGTCTCAGGAACTCCAGGATCTCTTGTCGTCTGCGTTTTTAAACGATTCTTTTCTTTGGCTAATGCCAATGAATTTTGATATTCTATTTTTCTCCAGTCCACACCCTCGGCAGCTCTATGCATTCTCTCTATAGCTTCATGACGATTAGGTTTAGTCCCATCTTCCATATCCCATTTTATCTCCGTATCTATTGGTTGAGGATATATTTTTAAATTGGAAGGTGATTGATCTCCGCTATCATTTTGCAGAAAAAAAATAACTATAATAACACAAGCTAAAAAAATTACTAATCGTTTCATAGTGACCATTATTAATAGATTCTCAAGTTAATGAACTCTCTCCAATACCGCGATACGTAAGGGTTATTATTCCTTGTAATTATCATCCCAGTTTTTTACATCTGGGTCGCCTAGCTTACCGACTGATTTTGCAACGATCATACTGACTGTCGCATCTCCGGTAACATTGATGACGGTACGACACATATCGAGGATACGATCCACTGAGAATATCAGAGCTAATCCGATCGCTAATTTATCAGCAGGTAACTCTATTGCTTCTAGGACGATCACAAGCATAACCATACCTGCTCCTGGCACGGCTGCAGATCCTATAGATGCAAGGGTAGCTGTAAGAATAATAGTAAGCTGATTTCCAAAAGTCAAATCGTAATCTAAGGCCTGACAGATAAATACCGCCGCAACAGCCTGATATAAGCTGGTACCATCCATATTTATTGTGGCACCCACTGGACACACAAAACTAGCAACTTCTTTCTCTACACCTAGATGTTCTTCCACACGTTCCATCGTAACGGGCAAAGTGGCAGCACTAGAACTAGTAGAAAATGCTAACAACTGGGCAGGACTAATTCCATTTAAAAAGAAGCCAGGCGATTTACCTGTTATCAGTTTTACTGCCATAAGATAAATAACCACCATAAGCGATAACCCTACTATAACCGTTAAGGAATACCATGCTAATGCGATCAGTAATTCAGGATCACTAGTCTCTACGACCAGTGAGGCAAGAAGTGCAAAAACTGCATAAGGTGCGATCAACATAATGAGATCTACCATTTTAAGAATCACATCATTTAAGCCATCAAAAACAGCTTTTAATGGCTTACTCTGATCCTCTCTAATGAGCAACATCGATATACCAAACATGATGGTAAAAAATATAACTTGCAACATATTTCCATTACTAGAAGCAGCTGCAAAAAAGTTATCCGGTACCATATCCACAATAAATTGCAGTGGACCTTTAGTTTGCTGGCTTTGTGCAGCAGTTACTTTAGACGATGCTTTTTCAGAATAGGCTGATGATAATTGTTCGAGCGTTTCTGCACTAATTCCGTTTCCGGGTTGTATAATATTTACAAGCAGTAGACCGATGCTTATAGCAATAACAGTAGTCATAACGTAAATCAATGCCGTCCGTCCTCCGATAGTGGCAAACTTAGATATGTCTTTAAGGTCAGAAATGCCTTTGATAAGAGATACTATGATTAGGGGTATTGCAATAAGTTTTAACAGATTTATAAAGATCTTTCCGATCGGTGCGACCCAGTCTCTAACGATCTGATCTCCTCCATTAAAAGAAGACATTATCGTTCCAAAAACAACACCTAAAACCATTCCTATAAGTATCTGCCAGTGCAGTGCAAGCTTGCCCATAAATAAAATTATACCGTTAAAATAAACAAGATCAGAGGTAAAGGGTAAAAACGGAGGGATTAAATATTTTTAATTGCTCGAGTCATCTCCCTCTTACCATGCGGACCAGGAATAGAATCTAGGGTAAAACCTACTGATTTGAGAGCTCTTTTAAATGATCCTTTAGCACAGTAAGTTGTTAGTATTCCTTCTGAATTTAAAGAATCATATAATCTAGAAAGTAATTTTTCATCCCATAACTCTGGTTGCGAATTAGGAGCAAAAGCATCAAAAAATATGATATCGATTCCTTGGGGAAGATCCGATGTAATAATATCTTCTAAATATTTTGTAAATGTAAACCGCTCCGAAATAGAGACAGTCTCCTTAGATAAAGAGGTGTGCATGAGTTCAAATTCTTGCTCTAAATGGGGTACAGATAATTGCTTTAGGTAATTTAGTTTAGAATAGATGGCTTTCGCCAATGGAAACTTTTCAAAGGTAAAATAGTCTATACTTAAAGTATTACTTAAGGCATAGTTGTAAGCCATTAATGCATTAAGTCCAGTTCCAAAACCCATTTCTAATATCCGTATTTCTTTTACGTTTTTATTCTGCTGATAGGAGAGCCCCGCATCTATAAATACATGCTGACTTTCTGCAATTGCACCATATTTAGAATGATAACTTACCCCAAATTGATCAGAAAGGATACTATGAGAACCATCTTCCGAATCAAAAATTTCGTCTGGCATCTATGTTGTTGGAATTTGGGATATTAATTCACTTACAGTAATATCTAAATGTGACTCGTCATAAATACACTCACCATCTTTTATTAATATAATTTGCGGTGATTCATGATGTACCTTAAAAGTCTCTGCGATAGCATTAGAAATCTGTCTAAACTGTAAAAGATCTAAGAAGTAGGATTTTACATTAGACTGATTAGAGTCAAAATCATCGACCCTCATTTTAGCAGCAAAGCTTATGGGACAAGTTGTACTATGCTTAAAAATAAGACAAGGAACCTCGAAAGATTCCTTGTATATATCGTCTAATTGAGAAATTTCAGTTATTGGATGCCAATCCATAAGTATACCTTATTAGTTAGCTAATAATCCTCTTATTTAGTAAAAGGCATTGTAATCGTAGGGAATGCTTTAAAGTCACTGTATGGACATCCTGCACCTCTGTTACATGAACTGAGTACTGATACGATCAGTAATAAAGCAAAGACTCTAGCAATTAATTTTGTTGTTCTCGTTCTCATCAAAAAAGTAATTCGATTATAAAATTTAATTTCTAACGCAATAACCTGCGAAATTATTATAGTATTTTCACATCTTCCTATAAAGTAGAGCATTTTTTTAAAATAAACCCTTAGCCCGATACCATGAAAATACATCTTATCGCAATAGGTGGTGCCGTAATGCACAACCTTGCTTTAGACTTACATAAGCAGCACATAGTAACGGGTTCTGATGATGAAATTTATAATCCTTCTCGTGATCGTCTGGAAAAGTCAGGTATTTTACCAAAAGTGATGGGCTGGTTCCCAGAAAAGATCACATCTGATTTAGACATCGTAATCCTAGGAATGCATGCTCGTATCGATAATCCGGAGTTGCTAAAAGCGCAAGAACTAGGGCTTACCATTTACTCTTATCCTGAATTTATACATTTTCACTCTAAAGATAAAAGGAGAGTTGTTATCGCTGGTAGTCATGGAAAAACCACTACGACCTCGATGATTATGCATGTACTTTATAAATTAAATAGAGATTTTGATTACGTTGTAGGGGCTCAGATTCAAGGATTTAAAAGGATGGTCAGATTATCAGATGCTCCAATAATTATAATTGAAGGTGATGAGTATTTGAGTTCGCCGACAGATCTTACACCTAAGATGCTCCATTATAAACCTGATCTAGCCGTAATTACTGGTATCGCTTGGGATCATATCAATGTCTTTCCGACCTTTGAGAAATATCTGGAACAATTTGGACGATTTATAAAGACGCTAGGTCCCGATGCAAAACTTTATCATTTTGTAGAGGATGAGCATCTTAATAAAATATTAGAAGATTCATCTAAATATGAGTGTAAAGCAACATCCTATAACTTTTTAGAAAATACAGATAGCAAAGTCAATTATCGCGATATAACCTATCAGATGTCTGTTTTTGGGAATCATAATTTTCAAAATATGAACGCAGCTCTTAAAATTTGTAATGATCTCGGTGTAACCAAGAAAGAATTTTTAACAGCAATGCAAGATTTTAAAGGAGCGGGTAAAAGATTACAAATCATAAAAGAGGGGAGTAACAGTGTTGCATATTTAGATTTTGCTCATGCTCCATCAAAGGTAAAAGCAACTACTTCTGCAACACAGCATAAATTTAAAGATCGCTCTCTTTATGCATTTCTGGAGCTACATACCTTTTCTAGTCTAGATCCATCTTTTATTCCTCATTATAAAGATACATTGGCGAAAGCCGATAAGGCATTTGTATATTATGATCCGCACACATTAAAAATGAAAAAAATGGAAGCTTTAAATAAGAATCAAGTAGCCGAGGCTTTTAATCATCCTGATCTAAAAATCGTAAATAATGCTGCTGAAATACAATCACAGCTAGACGTTTTACCTGTTGATGACGCAGTTTTCTTATTTATGAGTTCGGGTAAATTTGGAGGAATCGATTTGTATAAGGCAATGAGTAATAAGATTATTAAATAATACCTATTTTTGCGTCGCTAAAACAAAAAACAATGTCTAGAATAATTACACTAAGAGATGCCCTAAGAGAAGCGATGAGCGAGGAAATGAGAAAAGACAAGAATGTCTTTTTGATGGGAGAAGAGGTAGCAGAATATAACGGAGCCTATAAAGTAAGTAAAGGAATGCTTGACGAATTTGGGCCGGAGAGGGTTATCGACACACCGATTACTGAGTTAGGATTTGCAGGAATAGGAGTAGGTGCAGCGATGAATGGCCTAAAACCTATTGTGGAATTTATGACTTGGAATTTTGCGGTTTTAGCTTTTGATCAGATCGTAAATAATGCCGCAAAGACATTATCTCAATCTGGAGGACAGTTTGGATGTCCTATCGTTTTTAGAGGACCATCTGGAGCTGCTGGCCAACTCGCACAGCAACACTCACAAACTTTTGAAAGTTGGATGGCTAACTGTCCAGGTCTAAAAGTGATCTCTTGTATAGATCCAGTGGATGCAAAAGGATTATTGAAATCTGCAATCATTGATGAAGATCCAGTATGTGTAATGGAATCAGAAATTATGTATGGTCTTAAAGGCGATGTTCCTGAGGAAGAGTATTATACACCTATAGGAAAAGCAAGAGTAAGAAGAAAGGGAACAGATATTACATTGATCTCTTATAATAAAATGGTTTTAGAATGTGATAAAGCTGCAGAGGAACTGGCTAAAGAAGGTATCTCGGCTGAAGTTATTGATCTCAGAACAATACGTCCAATGGATCTCGATACGATTATAGCATCTGTAAAGAAAACTAATCGATGTGTAGTTGTAGATGAAGCATGGCCATTTGCTGGTGTTTCTTCAGAGGTAACTTATAATGTTCAGAAATTTGCTTTTGATTATTTAGATGCCCCTGTAATTAGAGTAAATAGTGCAGATGTTTCCTTAGGTTATGCTCCTACTTTTGTTGAGGAATATTTACCTAATCCTACTAAAATCATAAGAGCCGTAAAAGAGGTGATGTACGTAAATGCATAAGATCACTAAATACTGATTATTAATTTTGGTTTTATGATCTAGAGCCTCAATTAATAATCAGTAAAGAAATCAGCAATAATTTTAAACGTTAAACCTAAAGTGCATTACATCTCCGTCCTGCACTACATATTCTTTTCCTTCTATATTTAGTTTACCAGCTTCTTTACATGCAGCCTCTGATTTAAGTGCGAGATAATCTTCATAATGGATGACTTCTGCTCTAATAAATCCTTTTTCAAAATCAGTATGTATTACACCTGCAGCTTGAGGAGCCTTGGATCCTTTGAGTACAGTCCATGCTCTTACTTCTTTTTCCCCTGCTGTAAAATAGGTGATAAGATTTAGGATAGAATAACATGCTCGAATAACTCGATTTACACCAGGTTCTTTTAGTCCCATTTCTTCCACAAATTCCATTCGTTCTTCCATCGTTTCTAGTTCGGCGATATCTGCTTCTATGCCAGCGGATATTAGGATCACCTCTGCGTTTTCGTCTTTTACTCTTTCTTGGAACGCTTTAGTCATCTCGTTACCTCCGATAACACTTCCCTCATCTACATTACAGACATAGATAATCGGTTTAGCAGTGAGTAAATACATTTCATCAAAAAGGGCTTTATCCTCTTCCTCGTACTCAAAATCTCTTGCTGGTTTTTCTGCTTCTAAGTGAGTTAACACTGCTTGTATAAATTCTACTTTTTTCTGCTCTAACTTATCACCTCCTTTAGCAGACTTCTTTGCCTTTTCTAAACGTTTTTCTACCGTCTCCATATCTTTTAGGATAAGTTCTGTATCGATAATTTCCTTATCATTTACAGGGTTAACGGTACCATCTACGTGCACTACATTATCGTCCTTAAAACATCTTACTACATGTACAATCGCATCTACTTCTCTAATGTTAGATAGAAACTGATTTCCTAATCCTTCTCCCTGACTTGCTCCTTTTATAAGACCGGCGATATCCAATATTTCCACTGTAGTAGGCAATATTTTTTGTGGATTAACAAATTCTGCTAATTTGTCTAATCTTTCATCTGGAACAGTGATGACACCGAGATTAGGATCTTTAGTTGCAAATGGATAATTTGCCGCTAATGCTTTCGCTGAAGTAAGGGCATTAAATAATGTTGATTTTCCTACATTGGGTAAACCTACGATTCCACATTTTAGAGACATAAATAAGTCGTTTTAAGAAGCCGCAAAGATAGATTTATTTTACATTGCAGCATCTAAGATCGTCTATGAATTACCTTGCCCATGCTTATCTCTCTTGTAGCAACGAAAATTTGCTCATCGGAAATATGATCACAGATCTATGCAGAAAAAAAGAATTGGAACCATTGAGTGCAGAATTCAAAGAAGGCGTTACTTTACATCGGTCGATAGATCACTTTACTGATCACCATCCACAATGGAAAAAATCCAGAGATAAGTTTTATAAACGGCACGGAAAATATGCTTCTGTACTGACAGATTTATTTTACGATTACTACTTGATTAAAAACTGGAATAGATATTCTGGAGAGGATCTTTTTGCCTTTACGGCGAATGTATATACAATCCTTTTAAAACACTTAGATCAAATGCCAGAACGTATCAGACCTAAAATAGAGCGAATGGTAGAAGATGATTACCTCACCACATACTCTCAGCGAGATGGTTTACAGCGATCACTAGAATGGATGGATAAGCGTACTAAGTTTCCCTCCGTGTTTAAGGAAGCGTTATTAGATTTAGATGAATATGACACTGATTTAAATAATGAATTTAATGCTTTCTTCCCCGAATTAATATCCCATGTAGATGCAATCTGTGATTGCTAGTATAGTTTTTACTTTAATTCTATAAAGCAAATCTCGTCTTAAAAAAATCTATAATAATACGTTAACCCTATCCCTCAAAATGAAATGAAATAGAAAATATTTCCGAGCCTAATCCTTCCAGCACTCGAGCCTCATTAAGGGCATCGTTGTAGATGAGTATATTACTGATACCTCTAGAGAATTTGATCTCTGGAGAAAAAATAAAATAAGGGAAAAAGAACTGCATACCTGCACCGACTTCTATCTGGAAATCATGAGGAGATATTTTTATTAAGGAAGCCGCCTGTCTTGCTTTACTATTACTGGACACATCATAAGAGTACTTTAATCCAGCTACCACAAAAGCCCTTTTGTCTTTATATGGCTGCGACTTAAATCTAATATGCAAAGGAAGCTCAAAGAAGACGCTTTCTATCTTTCTAAAAGATTTTATATCAGGATCAAGGGCCGAACTAAATTCTAACTGTCGCTCTGTAAATGAGAACCCCGGCAAAACTCTAAAGTCAAAGTATTCACCGATTTTCATATTAGTGATAATATGCAAATTAAAACCGGGACCTTTTCCGCCCTCTGCTATACTGATACTATCATTACCTATAAAATTCTTAGAATGCAAAACACGGTATCCAGAATTGTTTATGCCTAGAGTTATACCAAAGTAAAAAGGCTTTTTTTGAAAATCAAAATAATTATAGTTACTACTAGTTCCCCCGAGCTGGGCCATACTCACATGACTACTGATACAGAGTAAAAGTAAAATTATACTCGATTTAAGGATATACTTTATGAGGGTAGTATATGTCATTTTCATGAGGTGTCTTTAAAAAATCTTTCTCATGAAAAGGATTAATATTTTATGAGAAGAGATCCATTCGCGTTAAGCTAAATACATCATTTATTAAACGGTAAAATTACTATTAAAGTATTCTACTATTTATTTACTGGAAGTGTATTACTTTTAAAATTTATAGATGCAAAGATAATTTAATAAGATAGGTTTTATAAACTAATAGGCCTTAAAATACCCTCTACAAAGAACACATTTATATCGTTTAATTAAACCCATATTTTAAAGTATTAAATAACTAGATAAACGCCTTATTTTATGTACTTTTGCACCTTAATTTACTTATACCAGAATAATATATAAATGGCTAACGATCAGAGGATTATACCGGTAAATATAGAAGATCACATGAAATCGGCTTACATCGATTATTCGATGTCCGTAATTGTGGCTAGAGCTTTACCAGATGTTAGAGATGGATTAAAACCTGTACACAGGAGAGTCCTTTATGGAATGAGTGAGCTAGGGCTTACTAAATCTAAAGCCCATAAAAAATCAGCAAGGATAGTAGGAGAGGTTCTCGGTAAATATCACCCGCATGGAGATACCTCAGTTTATGACTCCATGGTAAGGATGGCTCAGTATTGGTCTCTGAGATATCCACTCGTAGATGGACAAGGTAACTTTGGCTCCATGGACGGAGATAGTCCTGCCGCAATGAGATATACCGAGGCAAGGTTAGAAAAGATATCTAACGAGATCCTTACAGATATAAAGAAAGAAACCGTTGACTTTGCCTTAAATTTTGACGACAGTCTAGAAGAACCTACAGTATTACCTACTAAATTCCCAACGCTTCTCGTAAATGGAGCATCTGGAATCGCAGTCGGAATGGCTACTAATATGCTACCTCATAATCTAACAGAGGTTATAGATGGCACTGTTGCACTAGTCGATAACCCAGAAATGGAGATTGATGGGCTCATGGAATATATAAAAGCTCCTGATTTTCCTACTGGTGGAACCATTTACGGTTACCAAGGGGTAAAAGAAGCATTCCATACAGGAAGAGGTAAAATAGTGGTTAGGGCTAAAGCCAATATTCAAGAATCTAAAGGCAGAGAGCAAATAATCGTTACCGAGATTCCATATCAGGTAAACAAAGCAAATCTAGTTGCAAAAATTGCTGAACTAGTCAACTTAGAAAAAATTAACGGTATTCAAGACATCCGTGACGAATCAGATAGAAATGGTTTGCGTATTGTGGTCGACGTGAGAAAAGATGCTATTGCCAAAGTAGTACTTAGTAAGCTTTTTAAATATTCTGCATTGCAAACTTCTTACGGTGTAAATAATATAGCACTCGTAAATGGACGTCCTCAATTGCTCAACCTTAAACAGATTTTAGAAGAGTTTATAAAGTTTAGGTTAGAAGTCATACAACGCAGAACTAAATTTGACCTTCGTAAAGCGGAGGAGCGAGCACACATCTTAGAAGGGCTGATCATAGCTGTCGATAATATCGATGAGGTCATTAGGTTGATCCGATCTTCTAAAACAGTAGACGAAGCTCAGACTAAACTGATCGCTGCGTTCGAACTGAGTGAGATACAAGCTAAGGCAATTCTGGAAATGAGACTCCAGAAATTAGTAGGTCTAGAAATGGACAAACTAAAAGCTGAGTATGACGAACTCATGATAAAAATTGCAGATTTAAAAGATATCCTTTCTAGCGAAGCAAGACAAAGAGGTATCATCAAAACTGAATTAGGAGAGGTAAAAGAAGCTTATGGAGATGAGCGTAGAACAGATATTAGTTTTGCAGATGGGGAGATCAGTGTAGAAGATATGATTGCTAATGATGAGATGGTAATTACCATTTCTAAACTAGGTTATATCAAGCGTACAAAAGCTTCAGAATATAAAGCTCAGGGTAGAGGTGGAACTGGATCAAGAGGAGCTAAGACTAGAGATGAAGATTTTGTAGAACACATGGTTATCGCTAAGAATCATAATTATGTGTTGCTATTTACTGAGCTAGGTAGATGTTTCTGGATGAGAGCCTACGAAATTCCAGAGGCCACTAAAACATCGCAAGGTAGAGTAATTCAAAATCTGATCAATATGCCTAAAGAAGATAATATCAAAGGCTATATAATTATAGAAGATCTTACAGATGAGGAATTCCAAAAGAACAATTACATATTCTTCTGTACTAAAAAAGGACTAGTCAAAAAGACTTCCGTTGAAAAATTCTCAAGACCTCGTACAAACGGTATCAACGCGATAACAATTAACGAAGGAGACGAACTAATGGAAGTAAAACTGACAGATGGCAATTCGGAAATTCTTATTGCTAACAGAAATGGTAGAGCTATCCGATTTGAAGAATCTAAAGTTAGAGCTATGGGAAGGTCAGCTGCAGGAGTTAGAGGAATCGCTTTAGATGATGAAAATGATTATGTAGTAGGAGCCATTGTACGTACTAAAGATAATTGGGATGATAACATCTTTGTTTGCTCAGAAAACGGACTCGGTAAACGATCAGATGTAGAAGAATATAGACTGACTAATAGAGGTGGTAAAGGAGTACGTACAATGAACGTATCAGAAAAAACAGGAAAAGTACTAACCATAAAAGCAGTCTCTGATGAAGATGATTTAATTATTACAACTAAAGGAGGAATTATGATTAGGTCTGGAGTGTCTGATCTAAGACTCATGGGAAGAGCGACTCAAGGTGTAAAAGTCATTAACCTTAAAAAAGGAGACTCGTTATCTGATGTAGCTGTGATTCGAAAATCAGAAGAAGAAATTCCTGAAGAGGGAGTAGAAAATACAGGAAACGAAACAGAAAGTAATATTAAGGGTTCAGGAGAGGAAGAATAATATTATTTTTATTAACACTTTGGCAACATTTTTTCAGGTTGTTAAGCGTCTTATTAATGCAAAATCAATTTTTTAAAGTGAGTAATATTCACATAATAGTAAACAAATAATCAGATGAAAAAAGGACTTATCTTATTCCTTAGTTTTTTTCTAGTTTCTGCTGGATTACAAGCACAAGCCTACAAGAAACAGCTAAAAAATCTAGGTAAAAGCGTAGCTAAATACAATAAGGATCCAGAAAAAAATGCAGGAAAAATCGATGAAGCTATGACGCTTCTAGATGAAGTAATGGCCATGGATGGAGCCAAATCAGATCCAAAAGTATTAAATGCAAAAGGAAAATTATACAGTAGTATAATTAATACACAAATCATCGGTAATCTAACTGATCCTACCAAAACATTGACAAATCCAGATGCTGCAATTATGGCTTATAATGCATTTACAGATGCAATGAGCAATGCAGGAGATGATAAAGGAGCTAAAAAAGATGCCTTAAAAGGTTTAACTGATATACAAAGACATTTGGATAATGTTGGAATCATTCATTATAATGCAAAAGATTATAAAAATAGTTTTGCAAATTTCTCTAAAGTAATAGCCTTACATGATGCATTACCTGCTAATGGTGGGAAAAGTATGATGGCAGATGATGTTGCATTAGAAGATAAACTTTATATCACAGCGGCAGTAGGTTTATACGGAGAGGAGCTAGAAGCAGCTACCCCTTATTTTGAAAAGCTTTACGCCATGGATACTAATGAGGCATTAGTTTATGAAGGTTTGTACAAAATCAAAAATGATGTTAAGTATTTAGATGAGGGTAGAACTAAATTTCCATCTGACAAAGGTTTGTTATTTGCAAAAATAAATCACGAACTCGCAGCAGGAAATCTTGATGCGGCTAAAACTAGTCTAGAAGCAGCAATAAAAGAAGATCCAGAAAATGTAACAGTATATGTTACTGCAGGAAGTGTAGCTGAGAAAATCGGTGATAAAGAAGCAGCTTTAAAATACTATAACCAAGGCCTTGAAATAGATCCTGAAAATTTTGATGCGACCTATAGCATCGGTGCAATGCATTATAACGAGGCGGCTGCAATGACAGAGGATATTAACAAGTATGCAAACGATTTTTCTAAAGCCGGAACAGCAAAATACAATGAGCTAAAGAAGACTATGGATTCTAAATTTGATGTAGCTCTTCCGTTCTTTTTAAAAGCAGAAGGTTTAAACGCAAAAGATTTAAACACACTTATTGCTCTTAAAGAAATTTACGCTAGGAAAAACGATATGACTAAAGCAGGAGAGTATAAAACAAAAATCGAAGCTGCTCAGTAAGCTAGAGATACAAAAAAAATCTAAAGGCGGTACATCTATTTGTGCTGCCTTTTTTTATTTGAGAAACCTTAGCTATATCTATCTCAGACAGCTATCTAAAAAATAGGTTACACCAACTAAAAACTAATTTTATTGTGATATAATTTTTCAGAATACTCGGACCAGCCTCTGACTTGTTTTGCAAACTGACTAAATGACTCGTACACCTTTTTACTCATAGGATTATCCGCAATAATTTCCTCTAAGGTTTCATCCATTTTTCCTCTAAGTAAGTCCAGAACATCTTGCGGAAATAATTTAAATTCTACCTGACTTTCCCTTTTAATTTTGTCAAGATAGATGTTATTTTTTGCTTCAAATTCATGGAAACCCCAGAGATGTAAAGAATGAGCGGCATGCTCTATTATTTTCTGCATGTCTAGAGGCAAGGCATTATACATTTGCTTGTTAACAACTAGTTCTAATACCGATCCTGGCTCATGCCATCCTGGAGCATAATAATATTTAGCGATCTTATATAATCCCAGTAGGTAATCATGATAAGGACCAACCCACTCCGTAGCATCGATAACTCCTCGCTCTAGCGAAGTGTATAATTCTCCACCAGAAACTAATACCGCCGCTCCTCCTGCTTTTTCTAATACTTTACCACCCAGACCAGGGATACGCATTTTTAAGCCTTTGATATCCTCCGGCGAATTAATTTCTTTGTTAAACCAGCCTCCCATCTGTACACCTGAGTTACCGCCTAAAAACGGAACCAAATCAAAGCGATCGTAGACCTCTCTCCATAACTCATAACCTCCACCGTTTAAGATCCAAGCATGCATCTGCTGTGCATTCATACCAAAAGGAATAGAAGCAAAAAATTGCGTAGCCGTATCTTTACCTGCCCAGTAATAGGAAGCCCCATGATACATCTCAGCAGCTCCTACACGAGTAGCTTCAAAAGATTCTAAGGCAGGAACCAGTTCTCCACTACCATACACTTTTATTTCCATCCGACCACCACTCATCTCTGACACCATCTGAGCAAATCGTGTACATCCCTCTCCGAAAACAGGGAAATTAGGAGGCCATGTCGTGACCATCCTCCAGCGATATTTTTTATTAGTAATGATATTAGGTGTAACTATCTTTTTCTCCTCACCAGACGTACAAGATGATAATAGCAATGAAGCAGAACCAGTTAATAAGGCTGTTTTCTGTATAAATTTTTTTCTTGATAATTTTTTCATTATCAAGGTAAGTTAGAAAACCAAACGAAATTATTTTAATAATCACAGGTTCTTAATTTATAGAGTTTTACTTTTATGCTTATAACCATCTTTTAAATACTATCCGTATGAAATCTAATTCACTACTTCTTTTTCTCATATTATCTATTATTTTTTTTACTTGGTCTTGTACAACTGAGGAGGATCAGTACAAAGTACCTGGAGCATATAAAGCTATGGACATGCTGAGTAAAGCTCGAGCTTATCCTGAACAAGATATTCCTGCGGCTGGTTATCAAAGAGCATATGAGTACAACAAAATTGCTTTTAAAACTAATGTTACAAAAGCACCAGTCGAACCATGGGATGCCATGGGACCGCTTAACACATCTGGACGTTGTTTAGCTCTAGCAGTTAATCCGCAGTCCGATTCTACAATATATATGGGATCTGCCAGTGGAGGCTTGTGGAGAAGTAGAAAACTAGGTGACGATATATCATGGGAGTATATGGAAACGGGACATAATGTACTCGGAGTAAGTAGTATAGCTTTCGCCAATGGAGACAGTACACAGATGTATATAGGTACTGGAGAAGTTTATAATTACGAAGTCACAGGAAATGATGGAGCATATAGAGCCACGAGGGGCAGCTATGGAGTCGGAATATTAAAATCCACTGACGGAGGTTTAACATGGAGTAAATCTTTAGACTGGTCATATCAAAATCAAAAAGGTGTCCAAGCCATCCAAGTAGATCAAAACGATCCCACTAAAGTTTATGCAGCCACTACTGATGGAATTTATCGTTCCCTAAATAGTGGCGATGACTGGGAATTAGTATTGTCTGTTATTATGGCCACAGATGTTGAAGTAAATGGAAATAATATTGTAGCATCAGCGGGTAATTTTGGAACAGTAGGAAAAGGTATTTATACCTCAGTAGATGGAGGTGATAACTGGTCTCTAAACACCGATCCAGATCTACCGACTACCTTTCAAGGCAAAATAGAATTAGACGCCTCTCTTTCTAATCCTAATATTATTTATGCAAGTATAGGAAATGGATTTTGGTTTGATGATGGAGCTACATGGCTATGCCGCTCAGATGATAATGGACAGACTTGGGTTTTAAAAAATACAGAGGACTACTCTAGATTCCAAGGATGGTTTGCTCATGATATCGGTGTACACCCGACTGATCCTGATATCGTAATTCCTGTCGGAATCAATATTTGGAAAAGTACCCAAGCTGGAGAAAATTTATCTTTTCAGGCTAATGGGGGAGTAACATTAGGCACACCAGCTATAGGAGTTCCTGACGGACCTCCTGATTATTCTCACTCAGATCATCATGTCGTAATGTTCCACCCGACTATAGAAGATCTTATCTTGTTTGGAAATGATGGTGGATTATTTAAAAGTAATGACGGCGGTGATACCTTCCAAAGTGCAAACGGAGGGTTACAAACGACTCAGTTCTATAATGGATTTTCTGTTTCTCACCAGAACCCAGATCTTGCAATGGGAGGCCTTCAGGATAACAGTACTGCCATACACAGAGGTGATGGTGTATGGCAAAGAGCAATAGGAGGGGATGGTTCATGGACAGGAATTAATTTTGATAATGATAACATCATGTATGGTTCCTCTCAAAATCTTAGAGTTTCTAGATCGACAAATAATGGAAGTTCTTTTAATAATATATTCTCATCTGGTGGAGATCCGGCGATATTCATAGCACCTTATCAGATCTCGGAAATAAATCCTGATGTTATTTATGCTGGAGCCACTTCTATGTATAGATCTAGTAATCAAGGAAATAATTGGACTTCTTTAAATTCAGGCGTTCCTTTAAATGGTGATCCGATATATTCGATGGCGATTTCTCCTAATAATGATGATATCGTATATGCTGCAACAGCACCTTTTGATACGGAGTCTACATTATTTATGACTATAGATGCTGGAGCTACTTGGACAGACATTACCGGTAACTTACCTGACAGATATATAAATGATATTTATGCCGATCCGGCTACTGACGGTAAGTTATATGTGGTACTTAATGGTTTTGGTTCTGGACATGTATATCTGTCGGAAGATTACGGTACAACATGGACAGATATTACTAACGGACTTCCAGATGTACCGACTAATGCGATTATGGTAGATCCCGCATTCCCGTCTCATCTTTATGTAGGGAATGACCTAGGAGTATATTATTCCGTAGATGCTGGAAATACATGGGATGATTTTACTGAAGGTCTTTACGGATCTGTAATCGCAATGGATTTAGAGTATTCTCCGGAGGACAGAAAAATATGGGTAGCTACACATGGAAATGGTACATTTAGAAGAGACTTAGTAGGGGAGATATCTAATGTGCAACAGGACTGGGCTTTCGCCAATAATTATCTACACATTTATCCCAATCCTGCAAGATTAGGAGCATCTGTAAACCTAGAATTAGAAATTTTAAAACCTGGAAACTATTCTTTACAAATTATTGCTATAAATGGACAAGTACTACTCCATAAGCAAGAAAATTTAGTTCTAGGATTTAACAATATAGATTTATCATTATCAAATATTAAACAAGTAGGATCTTACTACCTAAAAATAGAAGGTCCTCAAAACCAACAAATAATTAAAAACATAATCATCCAATAATCTTATAACCAAATATCAAATGTCTAAAAAATTTAACGAACCACAAGCGTTAACCAGTGTAGCTGCTTTTCATGATACTTTTAGTTTACCTATTTTGGATGAACCGGTTATTCCCTCTAAAGAGAGATGTGATCTTAGAGTAAATCTGATCGATGAGGAACTCCGCGAACTAAAAGAAGCCATTGAAGCAAACGATCTTGTAGAAGTAGCTGATGCCTTATGCGATATACAATATGTATTATCGGGAGCAATCTTAGAATTTGGGTTGGGTGATAAATTTAAAACTCTATTTGATGAAGTACAGCGATCTAACATGAGTAAAACCTGTAAAACTATGGAAGAAGCAGAAGCTACTCAGGCTCATTACAAATCTACAAAAAATACAGAATCGCATATCGTTGAAAAAAACGGAGAGTATCTAGTGTATAGAAACGAAGACAAAAAAGTACTTAAATCCGTAAAATACTCTCCAGCGGATATTGCAGGGATGATCTAATTTCTAGTAGATAATTATCACTTGGAAATAGTATACTTTCTTTAAAACAAGGATACAGAAAAATACTTCGGTTATAAATCATAGTAGTCTTAAGCGATTTTAGAAAACTTATCGAGGCTATCGAATGGAGAGATGAAAATTCCTCTGAGTAAATGCTTTTTCTGTTATTTCGATTTATTTTGCTAAGTCAAGTGATCAAGATCCTAAACGCTCAAACAAATAGAGAAGTTAAAAACAAGGTATATTAAGAAGAATAGTAAAAAAAACGCGGTTACTCCATTATAAAAAACTGATTACAATAAAAAAGGCCTGCTTAAAACTTTATTTAAGCAGGCGGCTCCCATTTACGAATAAAAATACTTCTTTATATTAATCCCTAGTATTGTCCTAGGAGATCTAAAATTTCTTGTAATGTCTTTTCTTCCGGCACCATACTATCTTCATGGTTTGCAGTGATCGTAGTGCTTCTAGATGCATAATGATAAGTTCCATCTAAAAATGCCGTGATAGAAATAAAATCTACATCATAACCTATAGGCATAGCTTCATAAGATTCACAAAACATCTTTTTATCTGCATCTCCAAACAAACCAACAACACTATTTATATCTTTAAATATGGCAAACATGATCGTATTCTGATTAGTATAATTATCAGGTAGTGCGACGCATACACTTGTAAGTTGATCCGCAGGAATATCTAGAAAACGATCACAGTTTATCCAAGCTAGACGATCAGAAAGAAACTCATACCCTAAGCCCTCCGTTACTATATTAGAATCTAATAATTCCCATTCCGATGCCATTACGTTATTCCATGTATTAGGATTATTATCTGCTTCCAACCAGAAAAAATTTTCACTATCGACTACACCCCAGAATAACTCCATATCATCCACAGGATTATCCGCTTCAGTCCTTACATTAATAGATTTTCCATTAGCTAATCTTAATTCGTTTTCACCACTTAAATCAGTCACAGAAAAATAAAATACACCACCAGTTTCTATAATTTGATCACTAGTTACAGTAGGCTTATTATATAAGACGATCGAACCTTTGTCTTTTAATTCGACGTAAGTAAAAAGAATATCTGTGTTACTCACGATATTTCCTGAAGCATCCTCAAAAGCCGAACCTGGAATATCTATAATGGTTTCTAACTCAGTAATAATTCTTATTCCGTCATTTGCGTTTACTGTTACAGTCTGTTCCTTTGTCTGTACCTTATCAAAAAATAGATCTATATCACCCGCTTTCTGAGTAACCATAAAATAGTTGTCATCAGTATAACAGCCAGATACCATTAAGAAGATTGCCACAAAAGGTATCCATTTAAATATTATCTTTTTTACATTCATAATTTTCTCTATTTAACAGATTCTATTAGTTTACAATTCGCTGCTTTGATTTCTAAAATCTATATCTAATTCCTGTATGTAGTCCTACTGTAACAAATCGATGATTAAGAGGATAACTATTTAAACTCATGGACTGGCTGTAATATCGGACACTCGGTTCCATAAAGATATCGATACCTTCTACCCAATGATACATCATTCCTAAACTCCCAAAAAAACTAATTCCCACGCTATTTTTGTAAGCTCTATAATGATTATCTTCAGAAGAAGAAAACCAGTTACGTGTGCCAGTAGGATCTATAAACATTCCTCGTTGCTCGGAAGTTATGTTTACATATATACCTGCATTAGCTGATAATGAAAACTTATTCCCTGAATATTTCTCAAATCCTATCAGTATCGGAATATCTAAAGATTTATAGGAGTTAGCTATGTTAAATACATCACTTCCAAATTCTGAATATGTTTGAACCCCAATAGTATCTCCATTTTGATCAATGTCTTCTATAGTAATGACTCTTTCTGTTTCTGGATCTACCCACGAAAACTTTTCGTTAATCTGAGAATAATTCATTCCTATTTTAAAGGATAATCCGCTAGGTGTGAGAAACAATAAACGCCCACCCAGACTATATGACATTCTTGAGCTTTCTGTATTCTCTCTGGTCTGTTGATGAACAACAGTGAGTGAGTCTCTAGATTTTGCAGTCAGTGCACTCATAGCAAACTCAGGTGCTCCATAAACTTCCAGATACAAACCTAGTTTTTCGTTTACCCACGATGGACAATCTGTCGCTGCCGCAGGTATCATTACTTCTAACTCAAAAATTTCTTTGTCTCTATTCGACTCTATATAAGTAGACTCTGTGTAGTAAGTAATGGAGCTTAAGTCCTGTACCGGATTAATATATCTAGAAAGCGAATTACTAAGACTTGCACTTTCTAAAACATCATCTACGTTTTCTAATTCTCCTGTACTTGTTTTAGTATCTATTTCTAAATCTTTTTTAGTTTTCTGACTAGCATTATTTCTTCCCAAAAGTGGCTGAGAAAACGTAATCGAATTTCTTCTTAATGATTTTCGCTTAGATCTAGCAATCTCAAGTACAGCATCGTTTTTGGATAAGCGATTACTATTGATATTATTCTTATTTGCCGATGATTTATTTTCACTACTAGCCGCAGTAAAATCTGATAATGAATTTTCATTGGCTTTAGCCTCTAAGCCCTTAGATTGCTTAGCCACACTATTATACTCTTTTAGAGATTTACTCTGATCTGAAAGCTGTACACCTTCATTTTTAAAATTATTCTTTATCTCTACTTTCTTAGGATCACTTGCTGCCTGATTAGAGTACGCATTATCTTGCTTGTCAGCCAATGGAGAATACTCCTCTGTAGATAATATATCAGATGGATGGGTAGCTGTATCTGCTGTAGAAATAGTAGCTTTTGTATCATACATATTCCATACAAGCACAGATATCAATGCTATTGCTACGAATGCAATAGGTAAAATAAACAACGCTCTGTTTTTCTTGCGAGGATTAATCTCCTTATCTATTGCATCCCACATCCCAGAAGGGTAGGGACTCTCATGCTGCTCCAGCTTTGATTTAAATAAATGGTCAAAGTCCTTATTCATACTGCAATCTTTTGACTTTCTAAAATTTTATTTTGAAGAATTCTTCTTGCTTTTACTAACTGAGATCTAGAAGTACTCTCTCCTATATTTAGGGTTTCTCCGATTTCCTTATGACTGTATCCTTCTATGACGTACATATTAAAAACGATACGATATCCTTCTGGTAGTTCTTCCACCATAAGGAGTAATTCGTCTGCACTCATTTTTGCAAAGACAGTCTCGTCTACAGAATTATCATAATGATCTGCAATTCCGATCTCTTCGTTTTTAAATGATTTTCTGGAAACTTTTTTAAGAGCTGTATTGATCATAATACGCCTAACCCAACCTTCAAAAGATCCTTCGTGAGAGAATTTTTCAAGATGGTTAAACATTTTTATGAAACCCTCCTGCATCATATCCTGAGCCTCTAAGTGATGACGAGCATATCTACGACATACAGTCATCATTTTAGGAGCTAAGAGCTCAAATAGATCTTTCTGGCAATTTCTATCGCCTTTAAGACATCCACTTATGAGATCTTTTTCGTTCAAGCTATTTGGTATTAGCGGTGACACCTCAGTTCTTAGTTGTTTTGTAACTAAGATTCCCTTATTAGATAAAACGCTGCTCAACTTTAAATTTAATTATTCGTCCTCTATAATAGCATCATCGATCAGCTCATTACCATCACCATCAAGGTCAGTAAAACCTGCAGCCTTAGCTGGATCTTTTAGTTCTTTTTCTATATTCTCTTGGACGGTAATTTTGCCTTCAGAAAAAGCTGCATGATCTCCATCTGCAAACTTATCCGCTTTATCAAAAAAACTATCAGTTCCCTCTAGTAATGATCCTTCAGCATTTAGATCATGCTCAGCAAATTCGCCTTGATGTTTTTTAGCTTCTTCAGCATGGAAAGCTTCTGCTTTTTCCATTGTTTCATCTAGCTTTTCTCCCAGTTTCCCTGTAACTTCCTGCGCTTTTTCTACCAGCTTGTCTTTTACGTCCAGTACTTTTGAACCTACTGACTCTGATACCTCTCCAAATTTTTCGGTCATCTCACCACCCTTATCCAGAACTTTTTCTCCTACAGATTCTGTAAAACTTCCTGCTTTTTGTACCATCTCATTTTCGCCCAAAGTCTCTGTGATCGATTCGAGACTATCTTTACCTTGGTCTATAATCTCACTCCCTTTTTCAAAAATAGCATCTCTTAAACCTGTAGCAGTTTCTGTAATCGTGCCTGATACATCTCCCACCATATCAGCACTTTTATCTATTATTTCACCACCTTTATCTTTTGCATAATCCACTGTTTTATCTGCGGCGGATTTAGCAATGGATTTTTTTACAAAAAGAAGTTTTTTAATTTCGGATAAGAATCCCATGTTTTGATTTTTTAAGTAAGAAAATTGATCAATAAAAGTAAAGTATAATTATGGCAAGTTCTAGTATTTATAGCACACTTCACGAAAAACTAGAAGAGTTTAAATCTTTAGAAATAGTAGAGCGACACTTAAAAACAACGGGATCTTCCTTAAAAGCTGCTTATAGTGCACTAAAGAAATTAGAAAAACAGCTCGATAAAGAGAATAGAGATATAGAAAAACTTGAAAAACTATCAGTTAAGAAGCTGTTCCACAAGGTGTTAGGTAATCAGGAGGAGCAATTAGAAAAAGAACGTCAGGACTTTTTAGAGGTCTCTTTAAAATATAATGAGCATAAAAAAACAATAGAGTTGCTAGAGTTTGAGATGGACGTTCTAGAAGGCAAAAGCGAAAACCTACCAATATTAAAGAGAGAAATAGAACGACTAAAAAAACTCAGAGAAAAAGAACTTTTAAAATCTAAAGGAAAATTAGGGAAGGAACTAAGAGCTATAGTTCAGCAATCAGATGATTTAGTGATGGGACTTAGGGAATATGATGAGGCCATTATCGTAGGAAAAGATATTCTAGAACATTTTGCTGCGGTGCTAAAGTATTTAAAACAAGCAAAAGATTGGGGAGCATGGAAGATGGCGGGTGGTCGTAATATGTCTTCTCATAATCAGCGTAATGCCATAGACAGAGCAAGACAGCTTATCTATAAAACCCAACATTTACTAAACATTCTTAAAAAGGAACTACAGGATATTAATGTTTATGATTTTGACACTTCCTTAAACAGTGAACAACTAGACAGCTTTACTAAAATATTCTTTGATAATTTAATCACGGACTGGATCATACAAAAGAAAATAAAAAATACATCTGCCGAGATAAGAAGTGTATACGATAGAATTAAACGTTTAATGTCCTATCTAAAAACCGAAAAAAAGAAAATGAAAAATGCTTTAGCTTTATTAGAATCTAGGAGACAGGAAATAATAATAACTAATAAATAGATTAGCTTTAATCTAAATCATTAAGATCATATAAGAAAGAAAAATGAGATATAGATCCTTAGGGAATACAGATCTAAAAGTCAGTATTATCTGTTTAGGTACCATGACTTATGGCGAACAAAATACAGAAAAAGAAGCCCATGAGCAGATTAATTTTGCCCTAGAAAAAGGGGTTAATTTTTTAGATACCGCAGAGATGTATGCCGTACCTAGCAATAAAAATTCTCAAGGTAAAACAGAAGAATGTATCGGATCATGGATTTCTAAAAACCATCATAAACGCCAGGACATCATTATAGCGACTAAAGTTACTGGGCCCTCACCAGGACTTCAGTACATCTCTGATATTCCATTAGGCTTTTCTAAAGCGAGAATATTAGAAGCCGTAGATAAAAGTCTCGAGAGGCTGCATACGGATTATATAGATCTCTATCAGCTACATTGGCCGGAGCGAAAATCTAATATGTTTGGGCAAAGAGATTATAAACATTATGGTGGATGGGAAAATAATTTTGAGAAAATTATAGACACACTCGAGGAATTAAAAAAGTCAGGAAAAATACGTCATTACGGATTATCCAATGAGACGTCTTGGGGAGTTATGAAGAATCAGGCTTACGCCGAAAGTAAACAAGCCCATGGTTATATATCTATCCAAAATGCTTATAATTTACTAAACAGGACTTTCGAAATAAACCTGGCAGAGGTATCTATTAGAGAAGGCATTCCATTACTTGCTTATTCGCCTTTAGGCATGGGTATGCTCAGTGGAAAATACCATCAACAAGATTTAAATTTTGAAAATAGATTATTAAAATATAAAGCTCGATTTCCAAGATATCATGGAAAACATGTTTTTGAAACGGCGGGCAAATATGTGAAGTTAGCACGAGAAATAGGAATAAGTCCGACTCAGATGGCTCTAGCTTTTGTAAATGATCGTCCTTTTATATGCAGTAATATTATCGGTGCTACTACTATCAACCAATTAAAAGAAAACATAGAAAGCGTAGATGTAAAACTGGACAAATCAGTCTTAGAGCAAATCGATATAATACATAATACAAACCCTAATCCAGCACCGTAATCATGAGAGTTTTTATTATACTCTGCCTTGTTTCTATTTTAATCGTCAGTTGCTCTAGTCCTTCTAAACTTTACAAGAAAGGGAACTATCGAAAGGCTTACAGCAAAGCACTGAGTAATTTAAAAAAGGGAAGTAAAGATCGTAGTGATAAACAAATTTTAGATAAGTCCTACAACGAAATTATTAAAGAAGATCTAAATGATATAGATGATTTACTCGCTACTGCTATGATAGAAGACCAGGTAGAAGCATACGATATTTATGACGAAATTATATTAAGACACGAAGGAGGAAAAAAGTTTTTATCCGATGATTACAAAAGCGATGTAGAAACTTACGTTACGACCAGAGATTTACTAGGAGATGATATTTACACGGAGTTTAAAGAGAGGGGTATAAAAAAACTAAATAGAGCAGTAAATAATGGAGATAAATACCTGGCTCAAGAATCCTATTATGATCTAGAGGGTGCATATCATTTTTCCAATGGACTGGAAGAAGAATTAGATTCTTTAATGGAACAAGCATTAATCTCAGGCTTAGTAACCTACAATATCAATGTCAATATGTTTTCTTACCAGCATTCGTGGGAAGTGGATAGACAGTTTTCCGCTGTCTCTAATCAAAAAAGTAACCTGTTTAGACAGGTTAATTATAAAAATCTTGTTCAAAACATAGATTGCCAGCTAAACATCAATTTTGATAACATCAGACAAACGGAGACTAATGGTTGGTCTGACCAAAATTACACAGAGCAAGTACAAGACGGTTTTGATACGGTCACCGATACTTCTGGTATAGTATCCCAAGTACCTCGCTACATAACAGTAAGTGCTTCCGTTCGTACGAATAGAATAACGCGTATTTCTCAATGGTACGCCCACACCGCTTTAATCCCTTACGGTGATTATTGTAATCTAAATGTTACCCCATTAGATGCCCAGTATACAGAAAATTTTGAAACCTATGAGATATCTGGAGATACACGAGCAGTCCCAGCTCGATATTTAAATGGAATATCGTCTAATAGATTTCAGACCGATGACGAGATTAGAAGATTATTATTACAGGACTTATACAATGATTTACTAAGGATATTCCCATAGATCCTAAGAACCCTTAGAGATATATCCACGTCTTAAATATTAGAAGACAGATTATTAATTATATGAATAAAGAACTAAGCCAAAAAATAGATGATCTTTTTATATATCGCAAGTTTCCGGAATTATTAGAACAAGTAGGGGAGCGGTACGCTGAGCATCCACTGATAGATAAATTAAAAAGATTACAAGAATCTATTTATTACCTAGATCATCATTTAGAAACAAATTGGAATGTCCAACCAAAAGATTTAAAACCATACTGGAAAGATATTTATGCTAGTCTAATGGCCCTAGGAATCCGTAAAAAAAATCATCACGATTATTGCAAACTGATTTATAAATACCAAAAGCACGAACTATATCTCAGAGAAAATAAACTCCCAACTCGTTTTAACATGGAGTTCTATTATTACTTTAAGTCTTGTGATGTAAAACTATTACGTCGTGTAATTTATGATTGTTTTCCTCAGCTAAATTCTCGATACACCTTAGCAGACTGGAGATATTTTGATCTGATAACTGAGGTAAATGACGATGTAGAAGATGTCTTTGAAGATCAGACCACAATCAATGGTAATTATTTTCTGATCTCATATCTCACTGAGTCTAAATCTAAGGCTCTAAAATCATTTACCCAATTTATAAAACTGATAAGCGAGAAAGATAAAGCTAGAAAATCAAAGTCCGGAGAAAATTATAAATGGATCAGTAAATTCACTCAGGCCGAGATTAAAGAAACTAAATCATTATTGAAAACTAATTACGCCTCACTAAATAAAAACCTAGATAAACCGACAAAACTAGAGGTGCATCTTGCAGCTAAGATTCGTTAATCTTTAGTTTTTCACAAGCTTAATAACTTGTTTTTGATTATCACTTATTGTAACAGTCGCAGTATAAAATCCTGATTGCAATTGAAATATGTTTACTTGCTCAGTCTGGCCAATATGGCTAAACGCTAAACTTCCTGATAGATTATAAATCTGGATGCTTTTGATCGGCTGATCAAAATAGATCATATCAGAAGAAGGATTAGGGTAGTAACCTATGGTCGTATTGTCTTTGTAATCAGCATTATTTACACTGCTTATTTGCTCCTTATCAAAATCGGCAATCACAGGTAAATGATCTGCCGCAACAGTCGTATCATCTTTAAGTAATCCATAAGAATTTAACTCATCAGGTTCCATGGACTCCGTAAATAATACGAGACTATTATTAGCTCTTACTACTGAACCAGAGTAAATTACATAATCCAATCTACCCGGACTAAAGAAATTTCCAAAAGGATCATACCATGTAAAAGTAGCTGGTTCTCCCGTGGTGTACGGAATAAGGTCTTCCATCTCACCGCCCCAATCAGGTCCTTCGTTCAAACCTTGTTGAAGGGTAATGGGCTGATCCGCAAATCCAACAAAATTAGTATCACCCATAATTAGTATTGGTGTATTATCCTCGATCGTTATAGCAGCAGATCCGTTCTTAGCATCTTCAATAAAACTTAAAATTCGCTCGACTTCTTCCTCACGCCCTGTATCATTATCACAACAGGGTAGATGTACAGAAATAATTAACCAGTCTCTAGTTCCATCATTTATTTTGAAGGCTCCATTTCCTGTACCATTGGCGGAAGCCACATCGATAATCGGAAACTTGCTTACAAGTATTATATCTGGAAAAATTTTCTCTGCATATAAATCGGCACTTGGTGTATTTAGAGCTACTGCTACTTGATTTTTAGTCTGGGTGGCACTGTGATCATAAATCTCCTGAAACGCAATTACATCGGGATTTACAGCGGTGAGCACACGATTGATAGCTTCTCTAGGTCCTGTTTCAAAATAATTATCTCTAAGTACATTCCATGATAAAAATCTAATATCATCTGCATTTTGACGCTCTAAGCTGTAAGATGGTAATGCAATACTGGCATCACTCATAGTATACGATATTCCACCAGAATTATCAGGAGCAACATCTCCGCCGCCGATATTATCTTCTATGATTACTTTGATATTTCCAGACATTTGGACTGTATTATTACCACCTGTCAGCGTACGGGAAATTTTCAATTCAAATCGATCAGAGGTCACTGTAGGACATCCGACATATCCAATATCAAATGCATTTACAAACCATTCAAAATTATTTAAAAATAAGCTTCGTTGATTTTGACCTAATGCATAAGCAAGATCTGCACCGATTCCTCGTGTAAATTGACCCGTATTTATATTATTGTCTATATCTATGTAGAGATATAAATTATTGTCTTCCTGTAGACTGATTTCTTTGTTGAGCTCAAAATAGATGTATAGATTCCGATCATCGTTAGAAATTCCAATATTCTCAAAATCCAAGCCGCTAGATGATCCATCATTTAGTGGATCTGTATAAACAATTTGGTTTGTCCAGTCCGAAAATTTTTCGTCCAGAATAATTTGCTGTGCGTCCAGTATAGTACAAACAAAAACAAAAATTACAACGAATGAAATTTTATCTACCATAAACGTATTTATTAAGCACAAATGTAATACTTGAATGTAGAACAATTTTAAATCATATTAGATCACTATACGGATGGAAATCTCACAAAACGTCTCATGATGCTCTATATATTTAAAACAACTTCTTTTGCCTATAATTAATATTATGTTAAGTAGCTATCTGGCAAACCTCCCTGTTTACTTGGCTTTGTATAAAATAATGATATGACATAAAGAAAGTAAAGATTAGCTTTTATTAAAATATACAAACACTCCGTTTAGTATTACACATAATTTTTCCTAATCTAAAATGTGAAATCTCAAATGTGAAATCTACTTAGGTATGGCATCTAATAATCTCTGAGTATAGCTCTCCCGTGGATTATTGTATAAGTTTTCCGCATCGTTACGCTCTACTATTTTTCCATCTTTCATTACCAGAACATGATCAGATATATGTTTTACCACAGATAGATCATGGGAAATAAAAATGTAACTCAGATTAAAATCATCTCTTAGTTCTACTAGCAAATTTAAAATCTGTGCCTGCACTGATACATCTAAAGCAGAAACGCACTCGTCACAGATAATAAAGCTAGGTTCTACACTAAGTGTTCTAGCAATACATATACGTTGCCGTTGTCCACCAGAAAACTGATGAGGATATCGATCATACTGATCCGCAGTGAGACCTACACTCTCCATCAGTTGAATGGTTTTATCTTTTCGTTGCTTCTTATTATCATGTAGATTATGGACTTGCATGGGTTCCATAATGGCTTGACCGATTCTCATTCGAGGGTTCAGAGATGCATAAGGGTTTTGGAAAATGATCTGAAAATCTCTCCGTAGTGTTTTTAAATCCCTCTTATTAAGATCTAAGACCGATTTACCTTTAAAATGAACTGTACCAGAATCTGCATCTAACAAACGTAATATAGTTCTACCTAGAGTAGATTTTCCACTCCCTGACTCTCCTACTAATCCTAGCGTTTCTCCCTGACGCATTGTAAAACTGACATCGTTTACTGCTTTGGTCCATCTTGTTGTTCTACCTAAGAAATTCTTTTCCGCAGAATAAAATTTAGAGAGATTTTTTACTTGTAATAATTCATTGGCGGAAGCCAAAACCTCTAACCGCTCCTTAAATCGTGCTGGGCTAATAAGCTCCTCAGAAAAACCACTTTTATCCTGGTTAACATAATCTTCTATGGTAGGTAATTTTGCTATTCTTTTATTTAAAGGCGGCCGACAAGCGATAAGACCTTTAGTATATGGATGTTGTGGGTTATTAAAAATTTGATCTACTGGGCCTTGCTCTACTATTTCACCCCTATACATAACAACTACACGATCTGCTATTTCTTTGATAACACCGAGGTCATGACTTATAAAAATGGTAGATGTCTGGTGCGTTTTTTTAATATTTTCTAATAGCTTAATAATGCTTTTCTGGACTGTTACATCTAAAGCCGTTGTGGGTTCGTCTGCGATCAAGATCTCAGGATTACAGGAAACTGCCATTGCGATCATGATACGTTGGATCTGTCCTCCAGATAACTGATGAGGATATGCGGCGTAAATTCTTTCGGGATCTGGTAATTCCACCTGACCAAATAAATTTAACACTTGTGCCTTACCTTCCGCTTTAGACACACGCTGATGTAAAAGTATCGCCTCTAATACCTGATGTCCACATCGATGTGATGGATTCAGAGAATTCATAGGATTTTGGAAAATCATAGCAATCTGATTACCACGGATTTTTAGCAATTCTTTTTCCTGAGCTTGTAAAATATCTATTGATTGCTGATCTCCTTTAAAAATAATCTTGCCGGTAGGATAGGAAGCCGTATTAGGTAATAACTGTAATATAGAAAGAGCAGTTACTGATTTACCACTTCCCGACTCCCCTACTATGCCTAAAGTTTCTCCTTTAAACAATTCAAAAGAGATCGTTTTTACTGCGTTTACAATACGATCTCTCTGATTAAATTCAATCGAAAGATCTTGTACGGATAATATTTGCGCGTGTTTACTCATTTACGTGTCATAAAGCTATAACTTTACATTAGAGAATTTAGTAATAAGTTATAGTTAATATATCCTTAATGCGAACTTTTTAATATGTATTTAGTCTAATACATACGTCACCATCTATAGTTAAACGGTACAATTATGAAAGTAATAGGTAAAATTTGGAGGTTTTTAGTTTTATTAGTCATTATAGTGATCGTAGCGATGGTCCTAGTTCCATATATCTATAAGGACGAATTAATGGCAAGCCTAAAGGACGCCATAAATGAAAACATCACTGCAGAAGTAGATTTTGAAGATATAAATATTTCCTTACTTAAGTCTTTTCCTAAGGTGGCCTTAGACATCCAACAACCTGCAGTAAATGGGTTAAATGAATTTAAAGGTATCTCTCTTTTTAATGCTGATTATATTCGGGTAAATGCTGATCTAACCTCTGTTTTTAAAAGTGATCAGCCGATCCGTATCCGTTCGTTAGAAATAGATAACGCCGATATAAACGTTATCGTGACAAAAAACGGAAAAGCAAATTATGACATCGTCCCTCCTTCAGAAAACACAAGTGAGACGGCAGATTATGTTTTAGAATTAGAGGACTATAGTCTTACTAATACGACGATAAACTATACAGATCATAGTTCTGATGTAAAGGCAACTATTGAAGATCTCAATCATAAAGGATCAGGAAATTTTACTGCAGACCAGTTTGACCTTATCACTAAAACCTCCGTGGATAAACTCTCTGCATCATCAGGAGGTATCGGTTATTTAAACAATGTAAAAGTCTCTGCAGATAATAAAATTTCTGTAAACAACACCGAAGCAAAATACACACTGGACAATAATGAAATTACTCTAAATTCCTTGCGGCTAAAGACTGATGGTTTTGTAAAAATGAGCGGAGACAATATCATTACTAATCTAAAGATGGAGGCTCCTAACAGTGATTTTAAAGATTTTATTTCGCTAGTTCCAAGTGCATATAAAGGCTCCATAAAAGACATAGAATCCAAAGGAAAAGCAGATGTAAAAGCAATCGTTAATGGTACCTACAATAGCAACACTGGAAGGATGCCTAACTACGAGGTAGATATAAAAGTTCAAGACGGATATGTAAAATATCCAGGATTCCCTAAAGCAGTGCAAGATGTAAACATGGATGTTAGTTTAATGTCCAAAGCGAATAATGATATGGACATAAATATCCCTGCGTTTAGTATGAAGTCAGGTGATAATTTTATAGATGGAAACCTGATGTATCAGTCGGCTTCCGCCAATCCAAAGATCACCTCTAATCTAAATGCAAAATTAAATCTAGATGACATATCACAATCATTTCCATTAGAAGGCATCGAACAATTATCAGGAGAAGTAGACATACAAGATATCAACATAGACGCACTCGTAAGTGACATAGAAACAAATAATCTGGATCAAGTTAAATTTAGTGGTAAGGTAGATATGAAAGATGTAAATATCTTAATGACTGATTCTCCAGACGTTAAGATGAACCAGTTCTCGCTTACGGCAGATCCTAAAAATATCGTGATCAATAAATCAACTTTGGAATTAGGGAAATCGGATATGAGTTTTGATGGAAACATATCTAATCCTCTGGCTTACTTTTTACCTGACACCCCTATGAAAGGAGAGATTAACATCGATGCTGGAAAACTCGATCTCAATGAATGGATACTTACTGATCAACCAGTGGAACCTTCTACCGAAGTTATAGTCTTAGATGAAAAAATAGAGCGACTTGCAAGGTCTTCAGGACTAAAAATAAATGCCACTGCAGATCAAATTAATTACTACAATTACGTCATAAAAGATAATCAGTTTAGTGGAAATATCACGGGAGAAAAAATAAGTCTAGATAATTATTCTGCAAGTATTTATGATAATGAATTTAAAATAGAGGGTCAGTTAGAAGGTTTATACGATTATGTATTTAGCAATAAAGTTTTATCAGGAGAATTAAATATGACTGCTGATAAATTTAATACTAATCCATTTATGGAAAGTGAGGCTGAGCCAGAAGTTCTAGAACCCTTTAGAGTTCCGCTAAATATGGATATCGTCATAAACACAGATCTAAAAGACGTGCAATACTCTAAGCTTAATATCGAAAAAATGAATGGTGCTATCACAATGAGTGAAGGAATCATGGAATTTAAAGAAGTCCTTACTCAAGCATTAGGTGGTAAAATGAATTTCGAGGGTGTATATAATAGTCTCGATGAGATGCCTTTGTTCTCTCTTAAATACAATATGAGTAAAGTTAAATTTAGTGAGACCTTTAAGTCGTTTGCATCAGTACAAAAACTAGCTCCTATTTTAGAATATATGGACGGTATTTTTAATTCGACCCTAGTCATGGAGGCCCGATTGACTGATGCGATGGTACCCGATTTTGGAACGATGACCGCTCAGGGATTTATAGAAACCATCAGTGGGAAACTAAACGAAATAGAACCGATAAAAAAGGTTAATAACAAACTGGGTATTGACGCTTTTGATAAAGTGGATTTAAGCAATACTAAAAACTGGTTTGAAATTAAAAATGGAATGATGGATATCAAACCACAAAAGTATAACTATAAAGAAATCGAATTTACAATCGGAGGATCACACTCTTTTACTCAGGATATGACATATCAGGCTATAGCCAAAGTTCCACGTGCCCTTCTAGAAAAAAGTAATCTAGGACAACTAGCCAATAGTGGGTTATCATTTTTAGAAAAAGAGGCAGGTAAACTAGGAATGGATATTTCTCAAGGCGAATTTATAGATTTGAAAATAGACATTGGCGGAAGCCTACTCTCTCCTACTCTTAAAATTACACCTATAGGTAGTAACGGTCAGAATGTAAAAGATCAAGTGAAAGATGAGGTTATTAAAAAAATAGATGCGGTAAAAGACACCCTAACGGATAAAGCAAACGAAAAAATAAAAGAAGTAAAAGACTCTGTAAATACGGTGGTGCAAACAGCAAAGGATTCTGTTACCACAGTCATAGATAATGCAGTAGATACTGTTACGAGTAAAGTAAAGAAAGAAGTTGATAAAAAAGTGGATACTTTAAAAGCTAAAGTAAATGAAAAAGCAGAAGGAAAACTAGATACCCTACTCAACGAAAAACTAAAAGACGTACTCGGTGAAAAAAATGAAGAAGAAGTCGATAAAATTAAGGATAAGATAAAGGACTGGAACCCTTTTAAAAAGAAGAAAAAAGATGGTGGCAATTAATAATATCTCATAGTTATTAAAGGACTGATTTTTTGTACTTTTACTGATTAAATTTTTATCGTGAGCGAAGTAAGAAGAATAGCTGTATTTACCTCAGGAGGAGATGCACCGGGAATGAACGCTGCCGTAAGAGCTGTTGTGAGAACTGCATCTTACCATGATCTGCACATCTACGGCATCTATGGTGGATACGACGGTATGATCAATGGAAAAATAGAACGTCTCGAAAAGAAAGATGTTGGAAATATTATGCATCGTGGAGGTACGATTCTAAAGACAGCTAGAAGTGAAGAATTTAGGACTAAGGAAGGAAGAAAAAAAGCTTTTGAAAATCTGCAGGATTTACAAATAGACGCATGCGTATGTATCGGCGGTAACGGAACTTACACTGGGGCAGATATTTTTGCACAAGAGTATCCGATAAAAATGATAGGTATCCCTGGTACAATCGATAATGATATTTTTGGGACCGATTATACTATCGGTTTTGACACGGCAGTAAATACAGCCATAGAAGCAGTCGATCGTATACGAGATACAGCGGACTCTCATAACCGATTATTTTTTATAGAAGTCATGGGTCGTCATGCCGGTTTTATTGCTCTTAATACAGGGATTGCGAGCGGTGCAGGAAGCATATTTTTACCAGAGAAAAAAGAATCACTAAATGAGTTTATGGAGTGGCTAAAGAAGTCATCCAGACGTAAAAAATTATTTAACCTCATCATAGTGGCGGAAGGAAATACAGAAGGTGGTGCCCAAAGTATAGCCGATAAAGTTAAGAATGAAGTTCCAGAAATGGACACTAAGGTCACCATTATCGGTCATCTACAAAGAGGTGGATCACCTAGCGGACTGGATAGAGTCCTTGCAAGTCGATTAGGCTATGGAGCAGTAAATGCTATAATGGATGGTAAATCTCGTGTAGCTATCGGAAGTATAAATAACGCTCTTAGCTATACGTCGTTTAAGGATGCTATATTTAAGACAAAAGATCTCGAGGACGATACCGTAGAAATGGCTCGCATACTTGCAATGTAAGTCTACAAAAGATCAGGTCATATTTATATATGTCGTCACTACTAACTGATCATTCTTTACAACTGTAAAGTGATATTAGTTTTAATAATTTGCTTAACTTAAGGTTATTAAGTTGAACTAATCATACCCTATCATGAAGTTAAAGCAAATTTGTCTCCATGGATTACTTTTGATTTTTCTTCTTCCTGAAAGCTTTGCATGTACATTTACTCCTGAGCCATTCTGCAGTACTGTAATGAATACAAGACCTGATGATGTAATCATTGCAGGTGTGATTAGTGGTGTAGATACACTGGGTATAAATATCGAAATAGTCACTATTTTGCGAGGTACTGAGAATAGAACTAACGTAAGAATTTGGGATGGAACTGACTTTGATTGTAATGGATTTTTTTCTATGGCCGCAGCAGACATTGGAAATGTAAATGATTCTATAATTATCGCCTTGCCTAAAATCGATTCCTTAGAAAATCAATGGGATGTACTGGGTGATTATAGAAGACCAGAGCCGTATACCTTGACCACCTCTCTTGCTATAAAAAATGGTTTTGTTGAAGGCTTTATAACTGGCAGTCATTTTGGAGGCATTATCGTAGACATAGGTTCATTTAAGTACACTGAATTTATCCAAAGTTTTACAAACGAACAAAGCTGCGACAGGATCGTAAATACGTCACAAACACATTTAAATAAACTAAAAATTTATCCAAATCCAGTAAATGATATTTTAATCATAGAATCTGATCGTGACGACATTATTTCATTATATATCTATGGTTATAATGGAATCA
>CALLXF010000034.1 GCA_938015805.1 uncultured Saprospiraceae bacterium
ATATTACAGTCTATTCTATTAATTGTAACTGGATTAGATAGGGAATAGCAACCTTCTAAATCATTGGCGTTAAGCCCCACCTCAGCACCTTGTAACCCATCCTCGTAAGAAAGATGCCACACTAAGCAATTTCCAAATCCAGCCCCGTCAAAATCAACAACACCCGGCATCGGAGGAAGTCCTAAAATCATACCCTGGTCATCAGTTACTACCCATTGGGAATTACCACCTGAATTTCCAGATAAGGTAATCGACCCTGTAGGTAACATGTCTGCTTCACCATCACCGACGCAGAAGGTAAAAGGTCCTCCTAGTAGGTTTCCACCTTCTGGCTGATTTCTAATTACTGTAATCGAATTAGATAATGCATATGTTCCACTTAAATCAGTAAGAGCATTATTTCCTACTTCTGCACCGGTAAGCGTTCCATTAAATGTAAGATTCCAAATCAAACATGTACCTGGTCCAGCCCCGTCAAAATCGACCACACCTGGCATCGGTGGTAGACCTAAAATATTTCCTTGGTCGTCTGTTATAACCCATTGATTATTAGTTCCTGTATTCCCTGACAAGGTTATCCCAGATACATTATCTACAATTCCGTCTCCAACGCAAAAAGTAAATGGACCTCCCTCTATTATTCCACCATTAATTCCACAGTCTGTTCTATTAACAGAGATAGGATTAGAAAGAGAGAAGCATCCTTGGAGATCATTAGCATTCATACCTACAGCTGCACCCATGATACCATCCTCAAAAGATAAATGCCAAACTAGGCAAGTACCAGTACCAGCCCCGTCAAAATCAACGACATCGTAAGACGGTGGTAATCCTAGGATAACTCCTTGGTCATCGGTAATCACCCATTGTGAGTTAGTGCCTGAATTGCCAGTAAGTGTAATATCACCAGCAGGAATATTATCTGCTACACCATCGCCTACACAAAAAGAGTAAGGACCACCGTCCAGTGTTCCACCTGAGATCATAGTAGAACCATCACAATTAGAAATAAGTTCTATATTTTCTAAATCCCATATTGTTAAAAAGCCACCATTTCCTGTTGCGCAGTATGCTGATAATTCAATTCTAAAAGTAGAAGTACTGGTAACTGTAAATTCGCTATTACCAGAGAAATCTATATTTTGTAAATTCCAATCAGGACTAGTGTCATATCCATCTTGTTCAAATATTTCTGTTCCATTTTTTATTACTCTAATCCCAAATTTGGTAGGGAAGTTGTTAAGACCTGTTCCTCCTGTAAGCCAGTTGTAGGTCATAGGAGCCGTCTCGTAAAAATTTAATTGATCTAGGCTACCTGATCCAGATGCACCTGGTGTGACATGTACCTCTATTATTAATGCTTTATCGGAGTCAGGGTCATAAGAACATTGCTTATCGGTACTGATACACATGGCATTGGTACCATTTAATCCTAACGTACATGAATGTGGATTAGCACCCGGATTATCTCTAAATAAGTTGCCACCTACTATACTTAGCGTGGTACATCCGATTCCGTTATTTACATTGGCTGTAAATTCATCATAACTGGCTCCGGCCGAGCATTGATTAATGTCAAAGAATGCAGTACTTTGTTGGTTTTGACAATCGACTTGTGCAGTGAGTATGGAAGTCGAAAAAAGCAGTCCTATTACTGCGGACAAAACAAATTGAAGTTTTGTAAAACTGGGTTTCATAGTTGTAAAAGTTTTGAAGTAAAAAAATGGGGATTATACTAGTAGTATGATTATACTGGATAAAGGGTTGCCCACGTCTTTATTTTTTTTTAGATTAAATGAAATACTTCTAATTATAGATTTTACGGGATTAGTTATTTCTCTAGTTAACTAGTTAAGCTTTAATAAATGATTATATCGTTACCTCACTTGGGTATTAGGTACTATTTGTTGATTTTAATAATGCAATCCTTATTTATTTAGCTAAGTCCAATGTTATTTCTGCCCATCTATTAATCACATGTGATTATCTTTGTTTTTATTGCGAAGAGAACTAAACTATTTTGATCTCTAAGTGATTATATACTTAAGAATAAAGCATATGGAAGTATTGACAGATTTAAGTCTAGAATTAAACACTATAGAAGAAGCGATAGCCGATATAAAAGCGGGAAAAGTAGTTATTGTAGTCGATGATGAGGATCGAGAAAACGAAGGTGATTTTATATGTGCTGCGGAGTGTATAACCCCTGAAATTATAAATTTTATGGCGACCCATGGTCGTGGACTGATATGTACCCCCATTTCTGCTGAAAGAGCAGTGGAAATGGACCTTTCTCCTATGGTCAAAAGAAACACAGATATGCATGGTACTGCATTTACAGTATCTATCGATTACTTGAGAGAGAACTGTACTACTGGAATATCTGCGTATGATAGAGCAACAGGAATAAAAGCCTTATGTAATCCAGAGACTCCTGCAGATGCATTTGCAAGACCGGGTCATATATTTCCTTTGATCGCATCGGAGGGGGGAGTTTTAAGAAGAACTGGTCATACAGAAGCGGCTATAGATTTAGCTCGTCTGGCTGGGTTTAAACCTGCAGGAGTTTTAGTAGAGATATTAAATAAAGATGGTACGATGGCTCGTTTACCTCAGTTAGTCACACTGAGTAAAGCACTAGACCTTAAACTAATCACTATAAAGGATCTCGTGGCATATCGTATGCAGAAAGAGAGTCTTATAGAGCGTAAGGAAAGTGTTTTGGTAGAGACGCCTTTCGGCGAATTTGACTTGATCGTTTTTTCTGAGAAAGATAATGATCTTAATCACTTAGCAATTGTAAAAGGTGAGTGGACCGATGATGAGGCTGTATTAACCCGTGTACATTCCTCTACTAATATGGGTGATGTAATCGGCTCAATTATGAAAAATCATGGAAGTGAATTAGCCACTACACTAGAAAAAATAGCTGAATCAGGCAAAGGAGTTTTAGTCTTTTTACGTCAGCATGATGGAAAGGACGAATTATTAAAAACGATCCAGAAATTAAAAAAGCAAAAAGAGGATGGAGTAGCACAAGATCCTTTTCCTAGTCAGTCAGAAAGCAGTATCCAACGTAATATAGGTATCGGGGCTCAGATTTTAAATGATCTCGGATTACGGAAACTTAAAATACTTACAAATAATCCTAAAAGAAGAATTGCATTAGAAGGGTACGATTTAGAAATCGTGGAAAACGTTGCATTGTAAAAGACTGAAGCTATTACTCTTATCCTAGGAATGTGCTAATTTACTATGCTTAAAAATAGCTTAAAAACCTTGTTTACATTTGATTCGATTGAATAAAAAGCCTTAGCAGCATAAATCTCATTATATACCCACATTGAAGGCGTATAATAGATAACATAAAAAAGGGTCGACAGTATTTCTGTCGACCCTTCTACTTTATATTATAGACTTATTAGTTCTTAGCAAATTTCTTTGTGAGTACACCATCACTATTAGATAGATTTAATAAGTATAAACCAGATTGTAAAGAGGAGATATCGATACTTTGCGATCTTAATCCTTCATCCAAGTTGTTTAAATTATCCTGATATACGATTTGGCCTGCAATATTTACAATTGTTACTTGTAGTTCCATAGATTTATCTAATTCCATTGCTATGTTCAATTGATCATCAGCAGGATTTGGCGATAAGCCTACTCTTACTTCGGTTAGGATTTCGTTAGAACTAGATACACTAGCAACATTAAAGTCAGATATACCTAAAGATCCTAAATCTGCACTATCAAAGATTAAAAATCCGTCACTGTCTCTAGCTACTAATGAAGTTTCTATTCCATCTCCTCCACCATCAAAAGCCCAAAAAGAATAGCATCCTTCAGAAGGGACATTGTAAGTATATGTTTTCTCACCTGCTCCTGCTTCTAGAGACTGGCTATAAATTGTATTTCCTGCCTCATTCTTAATCTCAAATCTAGTGTTGTCACTAGCTTGGTTTTGGTCTGCTTCTGCAGTCACCACGATTACATTATTGGTGTTGAGTGTAACAGCTGTCGGGAACGTTTGTGATAAACTAGCATCTCCGTTTATATTATCTAACCTTAATTCAAACACTGTATTTTCTGTTAAAATCTGGGTAGGTAATTGTATTTCAGTAATTACGCCATAAGGTACGGCATTACCAGTCCAAGCTTCGCTGTATAACTCTTCTCCATTTTTAGTTACAGATATATCTGCACTTGTAATTGTAACATCTCCTGTGTTACTCACTAGGTAATAAGGAGCCTCAGGAAGTAAGTCTACACATACTGCTTTATTAGTCCCTTTAAAATTTAGTAAATCTACATTTAGACCAGATTTTAATTGAGGAACATCATCTAACCAATTTCTAATTTCTGTAATCGGTTGTTGTCCTAACTCACTTACTATTTTGTTTGGATAAATAATATAGATTGTAGGATAGTAAGCTAACTCATAAGCTTGGGATATCTGAGCATCATTAATAATCGGATAAGGAACACCCTCTGTCCAATCTCCATAAGTAGTAGAATTACAATCCGCACCTGGACCATAGATACACTCTAAAGCAGTACTTCCATCTCCTTCTACAGCTAATACATATAATTCATCCGTTCCATTAGGGCCATATGCTTCAAAAGCATCGGCTAAAACGTGAGTCTGGTGGTAATTCCAACATGGTCCACACCAGGTAGCAAATATGTCCATTACTACAGTCTTTCCTTCATCTAGGATACTGTATAAATTTACTTCGTTACCATCGATGTCAGTTACGGTAAAATCAGGGGCAATACTCCCATCTGCTATTTGTGCATTCACTGAAAAGCTACAAAAACAGAATAAAATAAAAGCGTAAATTATTCTCATATGTTAAAAGTTTTATTGTTGTCTGCTAAAGATAAACAAAACTCTTATTATTCTAAGCTGAAGTTTCAAAAGCTTCGAGTTGCTTTTCTAAAATGTCTTTATAAAGACCACTACTAATATATCTATCTCCTCGATCACAAATTATAGTCACAATAACCCCTGAATCAAGACTTTCAGCCAGTTTTAAAGCAGCAGCTACATTGCCACCTGAACTAGGACCAGAAAAAATAGATTCCTTGAGAGCAAGCATTTTCATAATTTCGACAGAACGGTCATATTCGATAGAAATGATTCCATCTAATAAAGTATTTTTAAAAATACTAGGTTCAAATCCAGGAGACCAATTGCTCATTCCTGGAATTTTAGGTCCATTGAGAGCCTTCGTTCCATATACTTGGATCAAAGGATTTTGTTCTTTTAAATATTGAGCAACACCCATAATCGTTCCACTGGAACCCATTGCTGATACAAAATGGGTGATTTGATGATTTGTGTCTTTCCAAATCTCAGGACCTGTATTTTGATAGTGAGCCAGGGTGTTATCAGGATTATCATACTGGTTCAACGATTTATAACCATCATTTAAAACCATTTCTTTAGCTAATGCTCTGCAATGCTCAGATGAGGTGCCTTTTAAAATCACCCTCGCTCCATATGCTTTGGCCGTATATATACGCTCAGCAGTAGAAGTTTCTGGCATAATTAAAGTTAGATTAAGATCCATTTCCTGAGCAATCATAGCTAATGCGATTCCAGTATTTCCACTGGTAGGTTCGACGATCCGATCTCCTTTAGTTATCGTTCCACGTTGTAAAGCCGCCCGTATCATATATAATGCTGGACGATCCTTTACGGAACCTCCAGGATTTTGGGACTCTAACTTGACGTAAATGGCTACGTCTTTTTTTATAGAAAGTCGACATAAAGGTAAAAGCGGGGTATTGCCTATAAGCTCTGAGATCTTCATTCTGATTAATGTCGTTTCTAAAAAGATGTGAAATTAAAAAAGAAATTAAAAGAAGCCATACTATATCCATGATCCTTATGTTATTTAACTGTATCTATGATTTTACAAACTAGATATAATACTATCTTTGCACCCTTTAATGCCCTATAATGTAAAAATGCTGATTGAGCAATTTTAGCTTATAGAGAATATGAGACCTCGGGATAATATCCAGTCTTATATATACAGAATGATAATTCATAAAAAGACGTTTGCATGTCCAAAACAACAAAGATTTATAAAGATTTAGCTCCTGCTGCATTGGTGGAACACACCATTACACAGGGTAAAGGAAAATTAAGTACATCTGGAGCCTTGGTTATAAACACAGGGAAATTTACGGGACGTTCGCCCAAGGATCGTTTTATCGTTAAGGATGATATTACCAAAGATACCGTGGACTGGGGTGATATAAATATAGAAACGGATAAAGCAACTTTTGATTTGCTATACGCCGAAATACAAGAATACATGGCTGGCCTAGACTATAAATATCAAAGAGATGCCTTTGCTTGTGCCAGTCCTAAATATCAGCTCTCAGTTAGAGTGCACTCTGAGCATCCATGGCAAAGTTTATTTGCGTATAATATGTTTTTACGTCCTTCGGAAAAAGAGCTGGAGTCATTTACACCAGACTGGGAGGTATTTGCTTTTCCATCGATTACAGCCGATTCGGATAAGCATAACGTAAGACAAGGCAATTTTGCTATTATAAACTTTACAGAAAAGAAAATAATTATAGGTGGTACAGCTTACACCGGTGAAATAAAAAAGGGTATTTTTTCTGTTTTAAATTACATTTTGCCTACAGAAAAAGGAGTATTCCCGATGCATTGTTCTGCAAATGTGGGTGCTAAGGGAGATACCGCATTATTTTTTGGATTATCGGGTACTGGAAAAACAACTTTATCTAACGATCCAGAAAGGAGGTTGATCGGTGATGATGAACATGGTTGGGCAACGAGTAGTGTGTTTAATTTTGAAGGAGGATGCTATGCAAAGACCATTGATCTCTCTCCTCAGAAGGAACCTCAGATATATAAAGCAATAAAATTTGGGGCGATGTTAGAAAATATTGGTTTCCAAGAGGATGGTTGCACCCCTGATTACGAAAATACTGAGATCACGCAGAATACCAGAGTGTCTTACCCTATATATCACATAGATAATATCATGTATAAGTCTAGAGGTGATTTACCTCAGAATGTATTTTTCTTGACCTGTGATGCTTTTGGGGTATTACCTCCGATCTCTAAATTAACTAAAGAACAAGCGATGTATCACTTTATGAGTGGGTATACCGCAAAAATCGCAGGTACAGAAGAGGGAATAAACGAACCGCAGGCTACTTTTTCTGCCTGTTTTGGGGCTCCATTTTTACCGTTACATCCAGCAAAGTATGCAGAGCTTCTCGGTCAGAAAATAGATGCGGGATCACAAGTTGGAGATGGGAAGATAAATGTGTGGTTGATAAATACAGGATGGACTGGTGGTTCTTACGGAGTAGGTTCTAGAATGGAACTAGGATATACCAGAGCGATGATTAAAGCTGCTTTGACAGGAGCTTTGAATAAAGTGGAATATAAAGAGATGCCGATATTTGGTTTGGAAGTTCCAGTGTCATGTCCCGATGTTCCTAATGCAATTTTAAATCCGAGGTCTACATGGCCAAATGAGGAGGACTATGATGTTAAGGCTCAGGACCTAGCACAAAGATTTATTAAGAATTTTGAAAAGTACGCCGCTGGATCTAGTGACGCCATTAAAGCAGCTGCTCCTAAGATCTAGAGATCATAAAATGTGATTTAATTTTTAAAGCCATCAGATTAATATTTGATGGCTTTTTTTTATGCCTTTCGGCGAATGTTTATTTTGCTAGAATAAGATATTAGTAACCAGTAGCTAATAAATCAATAATGAGCAAATTGATATTTATTACTCAAAACCCACAATAACCGGTCGTAAAGTGCAAAAAATCAAAAAATATTGAGATGGTAGAGGATGTGTAGAGTGGGTATACTATCCGTGTAGAGGGGTGTATCTAGTTAAGCAACTTGTCTGGTGTGTCTTATATATGTACAATAAAACAACTTCTTATGAAAAATCTATTATTAACAATCGCCCTTTTTGTAATCACAAATGTAAGTTACGCAAGCAACGAACCAGGTTTCCCAACAGAAGCTATCTTTACAATCGAAGCTATAGATTTTGAAATGTCCACAAGCGATATGCTGACTAATAGTATCGAAGTAATCTTTAATGAGACTAATGGTAACTTAGAGTTTACAGCAGCAAAAGAAGTATCATTTTTACAAGTGTATAATGGAGTAGGAGAATTAGAGTATCAGTTACCGATATTTTCAAAATCAGTAACGATCGATCTAGATGATTTTAATCAGGGCAAGTATCAATTAAACATAATGTTGGAAAACGAAGTAGTTGTTCCAGCGACATTCTCAAAGGGTTAAGACAAGAAATTAACACAACTTCCAAAAGCCATCAAGATAATTCTTGATGGCTTTTTTGTTTTCTTTAATATCTAGCTATGTCAGGATATCTTTTTGATCTCTGTTTAAACAAGTGAGAGGAAAAGGGTGGATATCTCATAAATTACAAAGCTAATTTCTCCCCAGCTTTCCATACCTTCCCCTTATCTCCGTGAGCATATATCGCTCTAATAAGCATACTATTTCCATTTATACTTGCATAGAACTCATCATCACTACTGCCAGGTACGTGTGCCATGCAAAATGGCTTTTGCACATTTTTCCAACCCGAAGGCATGGCATTATTCGTTGTGGTAATTCGAGTAAAAAAGTCATCTAGGTTCCAGTTATGTTTATTGACATATTTCGTAACTTTTTTGTTAATTGCTAATTCCATGTTGTTTCTATTTTATTTCTTACTCATATGGCTTTTCAGATTTACGCCCCGTTTATTTTAATGGGTTCTGGACTCCATTAGTTTAATTTATTTTCCAATTCAAAATATGCTTTAACAGTTTATAAGTTTATGTGCCTGATTAAATTAGATATCTCAACTAGGTTTTATCGTCAGACCTCATCATATTTTTAATTTCTATTCTTTTTTTTGTAGGATATGATAAATATATTCTAGGGGACTAGATTATTTTTGAGTATAAATACCTATTTTATTAGCAAGTGAAAAACGTTATTTGATGTCTTATAGGTTAGGATATGTTACTGATTTTTCGAAAGCAGTAACTATAGATTTAGACGATTTTAATTAAGGCAAGTATCAAACTAAACATAATGTTGGAAAACGAAGTAGTTGTTTCAGTCACATTCTCAGGAGGGTAATAAACGAATTGCAACAACTTCCAAAAGCCATGAAAATAATTCTTGATGGTTTTTTTTTAATGTTCGTCGAATGTTTTTACTGAATCATAATTTAATTCGCAAAAAGTAGAAACGCACCACCCATTTTTGTCATTTTGATTGGAGCAAAGCTGAATAGAGAAATCCTTATATAAGTAGTGCATAAATCCATAAATTAAAACTAATACCCTTAATGAAATGCAGTTGTTATAACGTAGAAAAACTTGATAGCCAATCGCTTAAATCCTTGATTTAGTTGCAATAAACTTAAACTGTAGAGGATGTGTAGAGTGGATATACTATCCGTGTAGAGGGGAGGATCTAGTTAAGCAACTTGACTGGTGTGTCTTATATATGTACAATAAAACAACTTCTTATGAAAAATCTATTACTAACAATCGCCCTTTTTGTAATCACAAATGTAAGTTACGCAAGCAACGAACCAGGTTTCCCAACAGAAGCTATCTTTACAATCGAAGCTATAGATTTTGAAATGTCCACAAGTGATATGCTGACTAATAGTATCGAGGTAATCTTTAACGAGACTAATGGTAACTTAGAGTTTACAGCAGCAAAAGAAGTATCATTTTTACAAGTGTATAATGGAGTAGGAGAATTAGAGTATCAGTTACCGATATTTTCAAAATCAGTGACGATCGATCTAGATGATTTTAATCAAGGCAAGTATCAATTAAACATAATGTTGGAAAACGAAGTAGTTGTTCCAGCGACATTCTCAAAAGGTTAATACAAGAAATTAACACAACTTCCAAAGCCATCAGATTTACTTCTGATGGCTTTTTTTGTTTTATACTTTTGGTTTTTAAATCATGTAACTGATAGACCACTAGTCAACTGTTAGAATAGACATGACGGTTCAATATTAAATAATGTCTCTAAGCTTTAACACCTTTGAATAACTCTTCCCTCTGTTGGTTTATTTTATCTGATTTTAGATATTCATCAAAACCCATCAGCTGATCAATTACACCATTTGGAGATATTTCTATAATTCTATTTGTGGACGAATTAATCAACTCATGATCATGTGTAGTCATGATAAAGTTTCCTTTAAATTCTTTGAGACCATTATTGAGTGCTGTAATCGATTCTAGATCTAAGTGATTTGTAGGTTCGTTTAAGAGTACAAAATTAGGATGTTCTAGCATTACTTTAGATAACATACATCTTACCTTTTCTCCTCCAGAAAGCACTCCAGCTTTCTTAAATACCTCCTCTCCTGAAAATAACATCCTTCCTAAAAATCCGCGGACAAAATCCTCATCCTTGTTTTCAGAGTATTGTCTTAACCAGTCTATAAGCTGGAGATTTTGGTCGCCAGAAAAATATTCCTCGTTTTCGTTAGGGAGATAACTTTTTGTTATTGTCTGTCCCCATTCTATAGTTCCCTCTGTAGGTTGTAATTCTCCACTGAGTACTTGATAAAAAATATCTGTAACTCTCTGGTCGGATCCTAATAAAGCGATCTTGTCACTTTTATTCATGATAAGGTTTACATTCCCAAACATGCGTTTGCCATCTGTATCTACAAAACCAAGATTATCTAATTTTAAAATCTGATCTCCCGGTTCTCGCTCTGCCTTAAAACTGATAAATGGATATTTACGAGTAGAAGGCTTTATATCTTCTATATTTAATTTTTCAAGAGCTTTTTTTCTACTTGTTGCTTGTCTAGATTTAGATGCATTTGCAGCAAAACGTTGGATAAATTCCATCATCTCTTTACGCTTTTGCTCTACTTTTTTATTTTTATTGGCCATCTGCGACGCCATTAACTGACTACTCTCGTACCAGAAAGTATAATTTCCTTTAAAAGTATTTATTCGACTAAAGTCGATATCTACGATATGCGTACATACCATATCTAGAAAATATCTATCATGTGAGATAACGATAACTGTATTTTTATAATCTGCTAGAAAATCAGCAAGCCATGTAGCTGTTACTGCATCTAGATCGTTAGTAGGCTCATCGAGTAGTAGGTAATCTGGTGCTCCGAATAATGCCTGAGCTAGTAGTACTTTTACTTTCTCTGGTCCTGGAATTTCCTTCATGAGTTTATCATGTAGATCTTCTTTTACTCCTAGGTTACTGAGTAATTCTGCAGCATCACTTTCGGCGTTCCAGCCGCCCATTTCTCCAAATTCATTTTCTAATTCTCCTGCTCGTATACCTTCTTCATCTGTGGCATCGGGATTCATGTAAATGGCATTTTTTTCTACCATAATGTCATACATCTCTTTGTACCCCATGATTACGGTATTTATGAGGGTATGCTCATCGTAAGCAAAATGATCCTGAGAGAGCACGGCCATCCTGTTTCCCGGTTCTAGAGATACAGATCCTCCTGTGGCATCTTGCTCACCTGATAGGATTTTCATAAATGTAGATTTACCTGCACCATTAGCACCGATAACACCGTAACAATTCCCTTTAGTAAACTTTAAATTTACTTCATCAAAAAGAACTCTTTTCCCAAACTGGACTCTTAAATTATCTACTGATAACATATCTTATGTTTCTTGCCTAAAAAAGCTGCAAAGGTAAGGTAAAACGAGGATATAGAACGAATATTCATTTTCCAAAAGCTCAAAAAATCATATTAAATCCAAACTTAATTTATTCTAGCTACCTTTATAGTAATGTGGGTCATGTTGACCTAGCTATATAATTAAATTAAGAATATGAACATTTTTGTTGCAAAGTTAAACTTTGACACACAAGAGTCCTCAGTCATGGATGCCTTTAGCCAGTTTGGTGAAGTAGAATCAGTAAAAGTAATACAAGACAAATTTAGCGGTAGATCTAAAGGATTTGGGTTTGTCGAGATGCCTAATGATGAGGAAGCTCTAGCAGCCATTGAAAGTCTAAATGAGACTGACTTAGACGGTAGAACAATCGTAGTTAAAAAAGCTGAACCGAGAGAAAGAAGAGATGATAATCGCGGTGGTGGAGACTACAATAGAAACAGATACTAAGTATTTATAATCTATAATAAAAAAGCCTCTCTAGATTTTTCTAGCGAGGCTTTTTTTATAGCTCTGTTTACATTGATTACGGTAATCCTTATTTTAATGGGATTGCTTTTACTCTATGATTATCTCCAGTGTAGATATGGCTCCTGCGGTAAAAATTCCGAGGATATCTTCATCGTTAGTAAGATTTACGATATTACTGGGGCTGTTAGTAATAGGCTCTGCAAAAATGGTATTTAGACTATTGAGTAACTGATCCCTAACGGATTCCATAAAAAAGAAGGCTTCATTATTCATAGCGTGTATTTCTACTTTACAAAGATCTCCTTGATTCCATGGACTTTGACCGAGGCTGTCTACAACAGGATTCATGGTTTCTCTGATAGGTGGAATAAAAATGATATTATCTACAGTAGATCCTGCAGAAAACCCAGCATCAAAAGCGATATTTAAGTTTAAAGGTTCGCTTAAATACTGATTATTCTGATATGTTTTTACCCAGTAGGTATCACCGACTCCTTCTAAATCTCTAGAAAAGAAATTGCAGTAAATTCCTTTTTCAAAACCGCTTTCTCGATCTTCTTGTACAATACTATCGATAACTGGAACGCGATGCATCTCAGAGAAAGCGGTAAGCTGCTTCCCTTCTACCTCAATATTTAGCGTAAGGCCATCACCGACTGCTGCTATTGGTGCGGAGGACGCATCGTAAATGTAGTCTCCATTGCCCTGATCTGTAAAAGTAAATTCGGACCCGTTTTCATGAGCAACTGTAACAGTTGCACCTGCGACTCCGGGTGTACTGGTATTATCAAAATAAGAAAGGGTTTCTGTAATTCTTATGGTTTGGGCTTCTTGATTATTATTAAGCCACCCTGTTACGACTAACTGAGTTTTTCCCTCCGGTAATTCTAAATCTATGACATCCTGACAAGAAAATAAGAGCATCATTCCCAAGAAACCAATGATATATATAAACTTATGTTGCATGCTTAATTAAATTTAAAATTATAAGATATAGAAGGAATAAAGTTTCCGATAACAGATAATCTAACAGCTTCTGTATTTTGTACTTGGCCTGGACTCACGACATCACCTTGTCTAAAATATATTCCAAAAGGATTTTTCTTACTGTAAACGTTATAAACAGAAAATACCCATTCGCCGACCCACTTGTCATTTTCTGATGATTTTTTTCCTTTTCTGGTGGCAGATAAGTCTAGTCTATGGTATGCTGGTATTCTTAGATTATTTCTAGTATTGTTTGCGTTATGAGGGACGATATATGGACCTACCTCATATCGACTGGTAGGGAAAGTAGCTGGAGTTCCAGTAATGTATACAAAATTTGCACTTACTGACCAGCGATCATTAAACTCATAAAACGAGGTCAAACTAAAATTATGGATTTGGTCAAAACGAGAAGGATACCACTCATTATTATTTATACCATCAACAAATAACTCTGATTTTGCTAGAGTATAACTCATCCATCCAGTCAGTTTTCCTTTGTTCTTTTTTAATTGCATTTCTAATCCATAAGCACGGCCTTTACCATCTAATAATGAACCTTCTAAAAATTCATTTAGTAATAAGTCGGCTCCATCTATATAATCTACGAGGTGCTGAGTTTTTTTATAATAGGTTTCTGTAGACAGTTCGTAGACATTATCTCCAAAGTTTTTAAAATATCCTAAAGCCACTTGATCGGCCATGGCAGGCTGTATGTTATTAGTACTCGGCGTCCATACATCGACTGGGGTAGAAGCGATAGTATTAGAAACCAGATGTATGTACTGTGCGGTACGATTGTAACTAGCTTTTACAGAACTTTCCTCATTAAGAGGTAGTTTTATAGAAAAACGAGGTTCTAGTCTAGCGTAATTTTGTATCGATTCCCAGCTGTCAAAAGTTTCTTGACCAGTAACGGTTTTTCTGGTGCCGGGTTCGTTATCTTCGTAAAAATAAGCAGTTCCTTCTCCAAGGTAAGAAAACATTGATAGGCGTAATCCGTAATTTAATTTGATTCCGTTGTCAAAGTTGTTTTCGTTTTCTATATACAATCCATTTTCTAAAGCAAACTTATTATCCAGACTGATGTCTCTAGTTTCGCCCTCGGAAACACCTACAGCAGTTCCAGGTTTAAAAGTGTAGTATATCGATTGTCCTCCAAAACGAATAATATTATTAGGATTAAGGAAGAAAGTAAGCTCCGGTTTAATACTAATATTTTCGATGCTAGCATTCCAGTCAAATCGATTTACGGCATCTTCTCCAAAAGCGATTTTGTAATCGTAATCACTGTAGAACAAAGTGATGTTACTAAATAAACGTTGACTAAAAAGGTGATTCCATCTTAAGGTTCCAGTACTATTACCCCAGTTAAAACCTGCTGCATTTCCAAAACCAAAATTATCTCTACCAAAATATCCAGATAAGAATAGTCTGTTTTTATCATTGATATTATAGTTAGTCTTTAGTGTGAGGTCATAAAAATTTAAGACTGTATCCTCAAAATCTTCGTTTAGAAATGGTCCCGCTAGTACATCGATATAAGAACGCCGAGCAGCTACGATAAAAGAGGCTTTGTCTTTTATTAGCGGAGCTTCCACAGATAGTCGACTAAAAATTAACCCGACACCTCCATTAACTTCCAGATTTTTACTATTTCCTTCTTTCATTCTAACATCTAGAATACTGGCTAGTCTCCCCCCGTATCTAGCTGGAATTCCGCCTTTGTATAATTTTACGTCCTTTACTGCATCTGGATTAAAAACAGAAAAGAATCCAAATAAATGAGAGGAGTTGTACACTGGAGCTTCATCAAGTAAAACGAGATTCTGATCTATACTTCCCCCTCTTACATTAAATCCTGTTGCTCCTTCTCCTACACTGGTCACCCCTGGTAACAATTGTAAACTCCTGATGATCTCTACTTCACCGAGTAAGGCTGGCATCTTTTTTACAGTTTGGATATCGAGTTTTTCGACACTCATTTGGATATCTGAAACATTATTATCAGCAGCCTCCGCAGTAACGACTATCTCATCGATTACCTCGCTGGCGTATCCTAGTTCGGCATCGAGTTTTACGTCTTGCGTAAGGTTTATATTTTTTGTAATTGTCTCATATCCGAGATAGCTAAACTCGATTACATACTCTCCCGGCTCTAATGATAAAGAGTAAAAACCATACTCATTGCTATTGATTCCTTTAGCTAAAGATGGAACATAAGCAGTAGCACCGATAAGGGTTTCCCCATTTGATAAATCCTTTATGTAACCACTTATGGAATACTTCTGGGCAGAAAGCCCTAGACATAAAAAACTGGTAAATAGAACACTAAAAATTAATCTCATGCAACAAATTTACATATATAAATAAATTATATATGAATGAAGCGTTCATTTATTTCATTGAAACGCTATAATTAATAAAGTAAAATATAAGATCTTCTTTTGTAGACCGTAACAATAGGTTAATAACGTCTACAAAGCTAAAAGGTTAGGGATCTTTTACTATTTAATTTCGACGAGGGATTAATGTTTTAGGATAAACAACTATACTTTCGTTTCCGTTTTTACTGACGGCTGTGACGCCGAATAAATAATTGTCTATAACTACGTTTTTTAGCATAACATCTGTTTCCATTCCTACAAATTTGGAATATTGCCATTGGGGTGAAGTAGTATCTCTCCAGTAGACTTTGTACCCCAAAAGGCTTTTATCTTTTACGGGATCCCATTTAAGTCGAGTAGAAGGCTTTACTGCTCCTCCGATCATTACTAAGTCAGGAGCAGCGGGGGCCCACGCTATTCCTGCGAGGCAGATTGCATTGACACCAGTAAGCTTAGCGGCATACTCAAAATTTACAGCATCGATTACATCACCATATTCGATGCCATTTTCTATCCTGATATCCTGATGTTGCTGATTGTAGTTTTCATGTGTTTCCATAATGCGGACACCAGGAAATCCCTGATCATTAAATGGTTTGTGATGACCTCCTCTTCCAAAACGATCTAATCTATAAATCATTTTTGCTTTTAGATTAGTAGTATACTTACTTGTCATCATATCTACATATCGAGCCAGTTGTCGAGAAGGTCCATCTACCTCACCCCCATAAAAACGATTCCATATTTGGTCCTGTTCTGTTGGGTTGGGAGGATTAGGCTCGGAAAAAACCCTAAATGATGTATTATCTATAATACCATCGATCCCAGATACATTTCCAATCATATCGTTATTAAGGACTCCTAAGATATCCCATTCATTTGCTTTGGCATCTTTTGCTAAAAATTTACCTCCGTAAAGACCTTGTTCCTCACCCGACAAGCCCACGTAAATTATGGAGCAAGAAAAATCATATTTGCTTAGTACTCTAGCGGCTTCTAAAACACCAGCCATTCCACTGGCATTATCGTTTGCCCCGGGAGAATCATCTGTATAATTTAATGGATCTGATATACGAGAATCTATATCTCCCGACATGACGACGTACTTATTTGGAAACTGAGTTCCCTTTTGTATCGCCATGACATTTACGATCCATGTATCAGTAGGTATCCTTCTAGATTCTTCTGCTTTTACAAGTCCTTTATGATATTTTACTTCTAGACAATTATTACATGCTTCAGATATGGTTTCCATTTCTTTTTTAATCCACCGTCTTGCCGCTCCGATTCCTCTGGTATTAGAAATCGTATCTGATAGAGTATGCCTTGTACCAAAATTTGCTAATGTTCTGATATCTTTTTCTATACGATCTGCGGATATTTCATTGATGATATCATACATTCTAGAGTCTAGGGATGGTGGTGCTTTAGACTGTAAATAAACATTGGCTGTAAAGCCTATCAGGAAAAAAGCGATCAGTAAAAATCTAATGACTAAGGGGAAACACGGGTTTTTACTTTTAGGTGTATCTACGGATGTATACATATGTAAGTCTTTCTAATTTGTGTACAACAAATCTGAGGAAAATTAGATATTAAATAAACAACTGTTTTCACTCTGATAATGTAAGAATCAATTTAAAACCAATTTTTCACAAAATTCAACCATTATGAAAAAGATCCTTCCCGTATTAACGATACTCGGTTTAGTGATAGCATTAAAGTTACTATCTACGTCCTCATCAGAAATGGAATATAAGGACTATCAGTTTCATGATGGATTTATAGTTTACGATAAGTTACAGAACTCTTTTTATTTAGAAGAATTAGAATCGGGAAATATGATCCAGCTGGCTTTTAAATACGATCAGCCTTCGGAGTTAGAATTTAACGAGTTCGAATATGTAGAAATCATGGGATACTATGATAAAAATAGAAATTCGCTTAATGTAGCTAGCTTACATGCTTCTCCAGAAGTAGTAAGTTTCCCTTAATTATCTTTTTGTATATAAAAGGCTCACATTTATAACCCTTAAACAGAGAGCTTTTTCAATGCATTAATATAAGCTACATTGGCTTCTCGGTCACCTATGGTCACTCGGATACATCCGGGTGCACCAAAGTTGGCTGCAGGTCTGACCATGACACCATCCTCCAGCATTGCATCCACAAAATCTTGCTGATCGACAGGGCATTTAATCAAAATAAAATTTGCTTGTGACTTCCAGTAATGGATTCCGATCTCGTCTAGTTGGGTGTAAAGCCAGTTACGTTCTTCTATTATAGTATTTCTTGTTTTAGTTAGAAATTCCGCATCTCCGAGAGCTGCGATCCCTGCTTCTAGGCTCAGTCGATTGATCAAAAACGGCTTAGCTAACTGTCTGAGGTATGCGGATATTTTTGGAGTCGTATAGGCGTATCCGATCCGCAATGATGCCAGCCCAAAAGCTTTAGAAAAACTATTCAATGCGATTACTTGATATCCTTCTTTTACATATTCGACTGCAGTCGAAAAGTCCGGAGCATCCGCAAAATGATAATATACTTCATCTAAAACCACAATAACATGAGATGGTACATTATGTATAATCTGATCTAGCGTAGCCTTAGGGATATATGTCCCGGTAGGGTTATTAGGACTAGTAAGGAATAGTAATCTGGTTTTATCCGTAATGCGATCTAACATTCCTTGGACGTCCAGAGACCAGTCTGAAGTATTCATCGGAACATCGATAACTTCAGCATTTTGCCACTTGCTAAACATCTGATAGGGTAGGAAGAATGGATTACTTACGATACATTCTAGACCATTATCCATAAATCCTCTAATCGTAATATCCAGCACTTCTGACCCACTACTTGCAGCGATAAAATGATCAGGAGATAACTCTCCCTTGTAAAAGGTACTGAGAGCCTCTCTGAGCTTTGCATCCGTACGATCGGGATACTCATGTAAAAGGTCTAGATTTTGACGGATCGCCTCGATCGCCTTAGGGGATGATCCTAAAATGTTTTCGTTAGAGGATAATTTATAAATTTTATTTCCACCTTTAGAAAGCTCATCTTTAGTAATACCACCCTTATAGGTTTTTTTTAAAGATAAGTAAGGTTTAAATATGTTTATATCGATTTGGTCGGCCATAGTTTTTATTATAATGGCTAAGGTAATTAGTAATCATAATGTTTTAATAATCTTTTACCTTTAATCGGTATATTTTATAAAATCGGGAACCGATAAGATAGACTTATGTGTATCTGGTTGTGTAACTTACGCCTTGTAAACTATGGAAGAAATACTAAATTATATAGATGGAGTTCTTATACCATTAGATAGCGAAAAAACCCTAGATGTTTATAATCCATCTAACGGTCATGTGTATGCACGTATTCCTCATTCGGATACATCCGATATAGAAAAAGCGGTACAAGCAGCAAAAAGGGCTTTTCCAAAATGGTCTGCAACTAGTATAAATGAACGGCATGATATCCTTTCCAAAATAGCAGATCTTATCGATAAAAATTTAGATCTATTAGCAGAGGCAGAATCTAGAGATAATGGAAAGCCACTCTGGTTATCCAAGAAAGTGGACATTCCTAGAGGTTCAGATAACATGAGATTTTTTGCAAATGCTATAACTCAGTTCTCTAGTGAGAGTCATGAGATGCAGGGAGCTATAAACTATACAATTAGAGAACCCTTAGGTGTTATAGGAACCATTTCACCATGGAACTTGCCCTTGTATTTATTTACATGGAAAATAGCTCCTGCTTTAGCAGCGGGAAATACAGTAGTCGCAAAACCATCAGAGGTAACTCCACTTACTGCCTTTCTATTTAGTAAATTATGCATCGAGGCGGGATTGCCTCCGGGGGTTTTAAATGTAGTCCATGGACTTGGACATACCGCAGGTGCAGCCATCGTAAAACATAGAGACGTAAAGGCAATCTCTTTTACAGGCAGTACGAGAGTGGGAAAAGAAATAGCAAGCATCGCTGCTCCAGAATTCAAAAAACTATCACTAGAAATGGGTGGTAAAAACCCTAATGTAATCTTTGCAGATTGTGATTATGATCAGATGCTTAAGACTACACTTAATTCCTCTTTTTCTAACCAAGGCCAAATCTGTTTGTGTGGATCTAGGATCTTAATAGAGCGATCTATGTATGATCGATTTAAAGCAGATTTTATTGCTCGTACCAAAGAGATGAAAGTAGGAGATCCTTTTGCAAACGGAACACGTATCGGAGCGATGGTCTCAAAAGTGCATATGGAAAAGGTACTGTTTTGTATACAGCTGGCAAAAGAGGAAGGAGGTAAAATATTAACAGGAGGAAATAGAATTTTCCCGGAAGGAAAAGAAGAAGGATATTATATAGAACCAACAATAATAGAAGGATTACCTGCAGATTGTCGAACTAATCAAGAGGAGATTTTTGGTCCGGTAGTGACGATCATGCCTTTCGATACCGAGGAGGAAGCGATTGCACTCGCAAATGATTCCGACTATGGATTATCCTGTACATTATGGACGAGTGATGTCAGTCGTACTCATAGAGTGTCTAAAAAAATACATTCAGGTATCGTCTGGGTAAACACATGGTTGCATAGAGATCTGCGTACGCCTTTTGGAGGGATGAAAAATTCCGGTATCGGAAGAGAAGGAGGTTTTGAAGCTCTCAGATTTTTTACCGAACCTAAAAACGTTTGTATAAAGTATTAATTTAAAAAATGTAAAATAATAGGTATGTCTAAATTACTTCCCAAGTTTAATTTTAAGGAATGGATCGATGAACATCGTCATTTATTAAAACCTCCAGTCGGTAATAAATGTGTCTGGGATGGAGGAGAATATATCGTAATGGTTGTGGGTGGACCCAATGCAAGAAAGGATTATCACCTCAATGAAACTCCAGAATTTTTTTATCAGGTAGAAGGAGACATAACCTTAAAAGTGATCGATGAAGGCAAACAAAAAGACATCAATATAAAAGAAGGAGAGATCTATTTACTTCCGTCTAACATTCCGCATTCGCCTCAGCGAGGACCTGATACTATCGGTCTAGTGATAGAGCAAAAACGACCTGATGATGCGGTGGATGGACTAGCATGGTATTGCGAAAACTGCCATAATGAGTTGTACAGGGAGCCGTTTGAGCTACAAAATATAGAAACAGATATGCCTGTAATTTTTGATAAATTTTACGGCGATTTAGAGTTGAGAACTTGCAATAATTGTAATCATGTAATGGAGCCACCAGTGGCAAAAACTTCTTAGATAATGATGCGTATAAACGGGCATTCCCACTTACTTCCTTATCCGGAGGAGATTCCAAGTTTCATGAAGTCACAGGAGATTTTCTGGATAGATGAGGATCGTAAATTTATGTTGCAAAAAAACTGGAAAAGACCAGTTACAGATTCGAGCTTCTTTTTAAATGAGAAGCTTGAGTGGATGGATGATAACAATATAGATCATGCTGTAGTTTTAAATTTATCTCAGCTATACGGTAATGGATTGAGAGCTGATTTAATGAAACAAGTCCTACGGTTCCAAAATGATTTTAATGCCAAAGTCCAAAGAGATCATCCGAGCAAATTTACTTGTGGCTTTGTGGTTCATGCAGGATTTGTGCAATCTGCTATTTGGGAAATAGAGCGATGTGTAAATGAGCTGGGATTAAGTGTGCTTTGCTTACCCACGCATTATATGGATACGATCGGAGAGTGGCGGTCTATCTTTGATGAAGAAACAAAACCTATTTTTGAAGCGGCTAATAATTTTGGTCTGGCAATAGAAATCCATCCTTATGATGGCGAAAAATTTATCAAATTAGAAAACAAAAATTGGCGATTTCATTTAGTATGGATGCTTGCTCAATGTGCTGATGCCTATCACTTTTATACCCTCCGTGGATATAATGATTTGTTTCCTAATATCAGAGTTTGTTTTGCTCATGGGGGTCAGCTAGCACAGATAAATATAGGTAGAAGGATACAAGGATTTGATGGGAGACCAGATTTGTTTGAAGGGATGACGCATCCTCGTAAAGCGGTAGGACATCAAAATATATTTTTCGATACACTTGTTCATGATACTTTCTCATTAGAGCTTATGGTAAAACGACTGGGTGGGACAGATCAGATTTTGGTAGGCCTAGATGATCCATATCCGCTAGGTGAGATGCACAGTGATGCTCAGTCATCATATCCTGGTAAACTACTAGACTTAGCAAAAGAAGAAGGACTTATCACCCAGACTCAGCAAGACGAAATGTGGGAAAACAATGTGCTCAGATGGTTAGGAGCAGATGAAAATATGATCCAGAGAATCACTGGAGTAAATTTACAATAGCAATAAATTAAGAATAGAATTTAATGACTACTTACAAAGAAGGGAAAGACTATGCTTTAGAAATGGACAGACAAGACCCGTTGTCTAGATTTAGATCGCAGTTCTATATTCCCAAAATGGAAACAGGGGAAGACGTCGTGTATCTATGTGGAAATTCGCTAGGCTTACAACCTAAATCTACAAGTGAAAGCATACAGCAAGAATTATTAGATTGGAAAAATTATGGAGTGGAAGGGCATTTTCATGCCAAAAACCCATGGATGCCTTATCATGAATTTTTGACGGATGCCATGGCTAGGGTAGTGGGAGGAAAACCATCAGAGGTAGTCGTGATGAATACATTGACTGTAAATCTGCATTTAATGATGGTGTCCTTTTATAGACCAAAAGGAAAACGAGTCAAAGTGATTATAGAGTCAGATGCCTTTCCATCAGATAAGTATGCTGTCCAGTCGCAAATGGAAATGCATGAGATCGATCCTAAAAAAGCATTGATCGAACTAACACCTAGAAAAGGAGAACGCTGTTTAAGAGCTGAAGATATTGAAGAGGTGATAAGAAAGGAGGGAGAAGAGGTTGCATTGATTATGATCGGAAATACCAATTATTATACAGGGCAATATTTTGATATGCAGAGGATCACCTCAGTGGGTCATGAGTATGGATGTATTGTGGGGTTTGACTGTGCACACGGAGCTGGAAATGTAGACTTACAGTTGCATGATTGTGGAGTCGATTTTGCAGTGTGGTGTAATTATAAATATCTAAATTCTGGACCTGGTAGTTTAGGAGGATGTTTTGTACATGAACGTCATGCGAAGAAAAATGGGCTCATCAGATTTAAAGGATGGTGGGGTCATAATAAAGAAACACGTTTTGGGATGCGGGATGATTTTGATGCGATACCGGGAGCGGAAGGATGGCAACTAAGTAATCCACCTATCTTATCTATGGCAGCAATAAAAGCATCTTTGGAAATTTACGATGATGCAAAAATCTCTAACCTAAGAAAAAAAGCGGTTAGTCTGACAGGTTACATGGAGTACCTTTTGAATAGCCTTGATAACCGAAACATAGAAATAATTACACCTTCTGATCCTGATCAGAGAGGAAGTCAGCTATCGATTTTTGTGAAAAATGCGGACAAAAAATTATTCCAGCAGATTACTTCTAAAGGAGTAATGGCAGATTGGAGGGAGCCAGGAGTGATAAGAGTATCTGCAGTGCCGTTGTATAATTCATATGAGGATGTGTATCGCTTTGTAGAGATATTAAAAGGAGAGCTTACCTCGAGGGGTATAGTTAAATAAGGAGTCGTTTAAAATCATGTTTTAATTAGTGAATAATTTTTCTTTTGTATTATGTTTCAGATCAAATGATTAATCAAGAAAAGATCTTAAAGCTATAATTTATCTTATTCTTGTGGATCATTTTCTATTTCAACGGAACGGAATAAGTTAAAAGTAAACTAAAGTTAGGATAACGAAATGTCTGAATTTAAAAATGAAATTGATGCTTTCGTGGAAAAAGTGAAAGTAAAGAATGGTCATGAGACCGAGTTTTTACAAGCGGTAGAAGAAGTTGCTGAAGCGGTAATTCCTTTTATGCATCAGTATCCTAAATACCAAAAGGCTAAAATACTAGAGCGGATCGTAGAGCCAGAGAGAGTGATTATGTTTAGAGTTCCATGGATAGATGATAAGGGAGAAGTACAGATAAATCGAGGATACAGAGTCCAGTACAATTCTGCAATTGGGCCCTATAAAGGAGGCCTGCGTTTTCATCCTTCGGTAAACTTATCGATTCTTAAGTTTTTAGGATTCGAACAATTATTTAAAAACGCTCTTACTACATTACCTATGGGTGGTGGTAAAGGAGGATCTGATTTTAATCCTAAAGGAAAATCTGACAACGAGGTAATGCGTTTTTGCCAATCGTTTATGACGGAACTCGCAGGACATATCGGGCCCGATACAGATGTACCCGCTGGTGATATCGGTGTGGGTGGTAGAGAAATCGGTTACCTCTATGGTCAGTATAAAAGATTACGTAATGAGTTTACAGGAGTTTTGACGGGAAAAGGAGTAAACTGGGGCGGGTCGTTAATTAGACCTGAAGCCACAGGTTATGGAACAGTTTACTTTGCTGCAGAAATGCTAAAAACAAGAAAGCAAAGTATAGAAGGTAAAACGTTTGCGGTTTCCGGTTCAGGAAACGTAGCTCAGTATGCCGTAGAAAAAGTGAATGATTTAGGCGGGAAAGTAGTAACGCTTAGCGATTCAGGAGGATACATCCACGATCCAGCTGGTATAGATAAAGAAAAATTAGAGTGGGTTATGGAATTGAAAAACCAGCGTCGCGGACGAATTAAGGAATATGTAACGGAGTTTTCAGGGAGTACCTTTCATGAAGGAAAAAGGCCATGGGAAGTAAAAGTGGATATAGCATTACCTTGTGCGACTCAAAACGAATTAAATGGTGATGAAGCAAAAGCACTCATCGATAACGGATGTATATGCGTAGCGGAAGGTGCAAATATGCCATCGACGCCAGAGGCTATCGGAGCATTCCATAAAGCTAAAATATTATTCGCTCCAGGAAAAGCTTCTAATGCAGGAGGGGTGGCAACTTCGGGATTAGAGATGTCACAAAATTCATTAAGGCTTGCATGGTCTAGAGAAGAAGTGGATCAACGCTTACAGGGAATTATGCTTTCTATACACGAGCAATGTGTAAAATACGGGACAGACGAGGAAGGTTATGTAGATTACGTAAAAGGTGCAAATATAGCGGGCTTTGTAAAAGTGGCAGATTCTATGATAGATCAAGGAGTAGTGTAATAAACTCATAATTTTCGAGTATGAAATTAATAGGACCTTTTAAGCAAATAATTACCTTGAGGAATTTAGCTCTTAAGGGACCTTTAAAAGACGAGTCTCTAGAGATAATAAGGGATGGAGGAATTTTAGTAGAAGATGGAAAAATAAAGACTATAGGAAGTTTTGAGGTGCTCCGAGAGGAAAACCGTGATTTTATCAAAACTATAGAAGAATTACAATCTCCGCAAGTTGCTATCCCTGGTCTTGTGGATATGCATACACACATCTGTTTTGCAGGAACTCGTTCTAGAGATTATGCTATGCGTAATGCAGGGAAAACATATCTAGAAATTGCCAAAGAAGGTGGTGGGATTATGGATACTGTAAATGCAACTAGGGAGGCGACTAGAGAGGAACTGGAAGAGCTAACGCTAAGTCGAGTAAAACGTCACATATCTAATGGCGTTACCACGATGGAAGTAAAATCGGGGTATGGCTTAACTATAGGACAAGAAATAAAAATGCTTAAAGTAATCGAGGACGTGATTCCTAAAACATCAGCTAGTATAATTCCTACCTGTCTAGCTGCACATATCTTTCCTAAAGATTATGATGGTACCGTTCAAGAGTATCTCTCAGAAATCATAGAAAATTTATTTCCCGTTTTAAAATCAGAGAAGCTTTGTAATCGTATCGATGCGTTTATAGAAGAAGAGGCTTTTAATGCAAAAAATATTGCTCCTTATTTTGAAGCGGCTCAGAAAATGGGTTTTGATATAACTGTGCATGCCGATCAGTTCCATGCAGGAGGAACGGAAGTTGCTGTAAAGTATAATGCTCTCAGTGCAGATCATCTGGAGGCAAGTGGAGAAAAAGAAATTACATTGTTAGCTAAGAGTAATGTTGTGGCAGTAGCTTTACCTGGAGCAACATTAGGGCTAGGATGTGCATTTACCCCTGCTCGTAAATTACTAGATGCAGGTTGTTCTTTAGCGATTGCTAGTGACTGGAATCCGGGTTCTGGTCCTATGGGAGATTTGGTAACTTCAGCGTCTATTTTACAGACTTTTCAAAAACTTTCCACTGCAGAAGTTTTATCAGGTATGACATACCGTGCAGCTGCTGCGTTAAAGCTCCGTGACCGTGGAACATTAGATAAAGGTATGAAGGCAGATTTTATATCTTACTCAGTAGATGACTATCGAGAGATATTATATCAGCAAGGTCAATTAAAGCCAAAGCAAGTATGGATCGATGGTAAGACCGTGTAGCATGCTGATAGTTGGATTTTATTGCATCCCTGAGCTAAAATTAGTTCGGACTCTTTTGTAAAGAAAATAAAATCTAAATCTACTC
>CALLXF010000035.1 GCA_938015805.1 uncultured Saprospiraceae bacterium
GTCCAAAATTTATAAATCCATCCTCAAGCTGGATAAAAATTTCCATGTTTATATACATGGCGATCGCAGTAAGATTCAGAGAGGTGTGGATGAGGAAGGTCGTAAGTTTTACAAGATCTATTTTGATACGGAAATGTAAAAGAAGTCTTTTGCTTTTATATTTTAAAAGTAGTGATTTGCTTATTACAATAAGGAAACGGAAAGTCGGGGAGATATAGAAAAATCAATAAAAGAAAAGTTTGGTATAGAATTTTTTCAAGTCTAATGTTTTGGGATCAAAGTTAATCTATATTGGATTTACTAATCCATTTTTATAAATGCTTTACTGGACCATCCGTTTTTTGTCAAGACTCTTAAGGTATAGTTGCCATTTTGCAAGTTGGATATTTCTATATCTTGCTTTTTAGAATTAGAATTTATCATAACCTGACCTATAGTATTTACGATTTCTATTTGTAGAATATCATTAGGTTCTATTCCTTCTACTCTAATCAAGTCGCTACTCGGATTAGGTACAAGTGTGAATACTGGAGGTGATACAATTTCTTTTACGTCAGAGATTCTGCACCCTGGTTCCTCACAAGCATCTTTGCCCATTTTATGAATGGTGATTACATTACTTAGATTACCATCAGAATTATAGGCGGCACCATCACCAACAATTATTATATTTCCGGAAGATAAAGTTCCTGCAGCAACTGGAGTACTATAATTAAAGGTGTCTATAAAATTCCATTCTTCTTGACCTTGATCATCAAATTTTACTAAACTAGTACCAGAATAAACATCCCATTGATTAGTATTAGGAGGTATATTAAATACCTGCGATGATCCATATAAATCACCAGTTAGATAATAGCCACCACGTGAATCTGGAAACATGTAGCGACCTACGTTATAAACACCTGCTGAAGGATCAAATCTATAGAATGGAGGATTTAAAAAACTATGACTACTGATATGATTAAAATTGGAGTCCATAATCTTTATCATGTGGTGATAAAATGGTTGATTATTTGGATAATTAAACTTGTTGAAATTAGATATTGCGAAAATGCGTCCATCATCATTAAATTGAATATTCTTCCCCCATCCGTATCCCTGTGTTTCAATTTGTCTAATAAAATTAAGATCATGATCAAATTCAATATAGTCGCAAAAATCATTATTACTATTTGATGGGGTTCCTCCTACTACGGATATCACCAATTTTTCATTAGTGATGACAACATCATGAATTCCGATAACATAATTATTAGGTTTTATAAGAACTTCACTTTCATTTTGAATGTTCCCTTGTTTATCTAGGGTTATGTAATAAATAAAAGTTTTTGTTTGTTCATCATTAACTCCATATCCCCAAAAATAAAAGTTAGAATCTATTTCTATTTTATTAGTTATCCAAATTTCCTTACCCGCAAGGTCAAAGTCTTTTGTCCATTCTATTTCTAGATTTCTATCGAGTTTAATCAACTTAAAGTCGATTTGAGAAGCAATTCTAGTGGACATTAAATACCCCTCATCTGTAGTCTTTATAATATCTATATCTCCTCCAATAATTAAAGAATCTATATTATAAAGTGAAATCGAAGTTATATTTTCTAAACTAGAGTCGATTCTCGAGAAATACCTTTCATTTTTAGTGGCATAGTTATTAAAACTAATTAACAAAATTTCATCGTCAACTATTTTACATTTTGATGTTATAGATGAATTAGCACCTTCCAGCCATACCGATTTTCGGATAATATTTTGACTCGATAAGTTTAAAATAAAACAAACCGAAATTAATAAAAGAGATAAAAATCGCATGGCTTTTTCTTTGTATTAAAGGAACCAGATAGAAAGTCCATCTGATTCCTCAAAGTACTAATTATAATTTTATGAATTTGTCTAAAGTAATTTCGTTCTTTTTGTTTTGTATTTTATTACATACATCCCTGGTTTCAGTTTTTCGATGTTAATTGGTGCAAATGGATTAACTAATTGATCTAAAATTGTCATATCCTGAATGTGTGTTACGACCATACGAACTTTCTCAAGATCCTTCGATAAAAAATCTTTTTTAAATGTAAGTTTAATAATTTGTGAAGAAGGATTAGGAATTATTCGTAAATTTTTAACAATAGAAGGGCTACTGGTATTTCGATTTGTAATATAACTAATGCTTTCAAGTTTAGGATAGTAATGCTGACCGTTTGCCATAGAAAGAACAGATTTAGCCCAAGTTTTAGAGTAATTGTTTGAATTTTGAGCTATAGAATGTAGGTGATCTAAAGCACTGTTTGATAAGGAATAAATGTCTCTTTACTGAAGCCAATCGTAATAAGTTAAAATCAGTTGATGCCAGTCTCTATTCTTTAAATGGAAATATTCTATTTAACTCCGAAGTTGAGAATTGTAACTTGAAGACTTAAAACTTAGACTATTGTTTAATAAAAGTTTTGGTTAGAGTTCTTTCAGCTTGTTCCACTTTAATAGAGTAACTACCAGGAACTAAATCAGTTATATCAATAAGACCTGTGGTAACTCCTTTTATAACCATATTGCCTGTAACATCATAAATCGTATAAGATTTAGAAATCAAATTATCGACACTACTACTCTCTTTAAAATGGATGTAATTTAATGCAGGGTTTGGGAATAATAAGAGATCATTTTTATTAAAATCTATTGTGCTGGTATGATTATTAAAATGAGCCAACTTGAATCGGAAAAGTTGCCTTCCAAAACGAGGATCTTTAGCTAAAAAATATACTACATCCTCATCCCGAGCTAAGCTGTTGATGTTATCAAATCCATCGACATTTTCTAACCGTATAAACTCATTTTGATCATTTATAAATATTAGATGATTAGCTGCATGAAGTAAGCCTAGATCCTCGTAACTAGAAAACAAAGCAGTTCTTAAATAACCCAAGTTTAAATATTCATGAATAAGTTCTAGAGATTCAAAATTCTCATCTGTTTTAAAAACTCGTAATCTATTCTCCGAGTTAATAAAATTATCTGTTATCAAAAAACGCTCATTATTAAACTGTAAATGTTCTATACTCCGGACATCCTGTAACTCATCTGGAAGTTTACCATATGTCTTATTTTTACAATTATAGTAAGTCCAGATAATTTCCAAGTCATCTCTTTCCCTAAAGAAAAACAAACCATCCAGACTTCCTTTCCCACTGTAATCTTCTCCAAATTCTAACGAAAATTCGTGAAAATCCACACCATCGTAATGCAGCTTATGGATGTTATTACCTACCAATAAATTATTGCCAGATTGATCTATAATAAGTTCGGAACCATAGTCAGGTTGTATACCAGATCCTATAGGAGTTACAGAATCATCCTCAGTAATCCTGACTAGACCATCACCTGTGGTTACGAGCAACTGATCTTTAAAAAAAGTGTAACCTCCTTCTAATGAAAAAATGCTAGATCTAAAATTCTCTAGTATTAACTTAGGAGTAAAACCATCTGTCGTATAAAAATTTTTTCCATTAGAGAAGTAAATTTTATTTTTAAAAACAAACTGGACATCATAAAAACGAGTGACGTGATCCTCTAACATAACCAGGTTTTTAGTAACCTTGTCATATCTGTAAAACCTATCTGCCCCATCTAGAATCAATACAAAATCATCCGTTAAAATTATATTTTCAAAATTAAAAAGTTGAATTCCTATTAACGTATCTAGTCCCATCAAGTCAGCTTCTAATTCTAACAACTGACCATCATAGCTATATATTTTTTTTGATTGCTCTTTTATAAAAATGATTTGGTCGTCTTGTATTTTAACTGATGAGTTATCGATAGTAAGTATATCTTCTAAAGATGTAATTTCTAATATAGCCTCTCCATCCACCTGAAGTAACTGAGGTCCTATAACATATATTTCCTCTCCCAGCTTAGCTAATTTTGTCTTACTAGGAAGGCCAAAGGTAGAGTTATCTAATCCCTCATTTACAAACGCAGTATTATCAGAAAGATTAATATCAATTAGGGTATGGTGATTACGATAACGATATTTAAAAGAAGCAATATACTGATCATCGAACTTAGCAAATCCTGCAAATTCAGTTTTTGCCATATTTAAGCGGCATTCTATATCATGCACATCTAACGTCTGTAAATCTATCACTTCTAATTTTGCATAAACACCCTCTTGATCATATGTTCTAAAAGGATTTATAATATATCTATCCTCTAGTATATCAAAACCACTTCTATCGTAATATGTAGGTCTTATAAAATACGCTCCGGTTTTTAAGTCTAAAATAAAAATCTCGTTTCGTAAAGATGAGACTAATACGCCCTTACAAATGGTTGCAGAAGCAAATGAAAAGGAATCATCTAAACTGATACTAAAAACCTCCATTAATTCTAAGCTTAGTAGATCATATACTTTAATGGTTGTAATATCATCTAATTCGCTAAGCAAGACTATACGTTCGTCACCGACTTTAACGCTATTAAAATATCCCAACTGATCTAATCTTATATCAGCTAGCGGTGTACTGGATCTTGTGATTTGGTCAAAAGAGTATACTTGTCCATCAGTCTCAAAATAGTAAATGCTACTATCAATTTTAGCAGGATACTGGCTATTTGGCATATTGTAAGCGACTGTATCTACTTGTCCAGAAATATAATTTTTAAAGTAGTAATTATAAACGCCATAACTGACAGATTTCTTTTCAAAGACATCATCACCAAATAAAAAGAATGTACTATGCTCGTCTAGATCATATAATATTCCACCTGTCTCGTAAACCATGCTCTTAGTATCGGATCCATCGGCTGATTTAAAAAACACAAGAAATCTATTCTCATTAGTATTCTTATTATCTATAATTTGAGATAAATAATAACCATCTGGAGAGGAAACTTTTAAAGTAATATCGTTAACAAAATCATATTCTATTATTTCCGATTGGGATCGAAAGATGATATAGTTTTGTTTAAAAATAATGTCATTAACAATAGTGTATAAGCCTTGTAAAGTCCTCACATGTTCAAGTGAGGATGTACTCTCGTCTAAAAGTTTAAATACTTTTAAATTATCATTTTGATCTACTTTAAGTAAATAAGCCTGATCATTATACTCTCTGACGTAAAAATCTTTATTAGTCCCCTCGGATATATACTCGGTTAATCTCTCTTGTGCGGACAAGGTAAGTCCGATATAAATACATAGTAATACCGTATGATAATATCGTCTGATCATATGCTTACTGCTTTGAAAACATTCTACTATAAAACACATCACCATCCTTTACCCTTAAAAAATAACTTCCAGCGTTTAAGTGATTTATAGGTATTAAACCAGAGGTAATTCCTGATTCTACAAGTAGACCATTGCGATCATAAATTAAGTACTGCTTATCTATAGGACTTGATAGATTATTATACTCCACATTTAGGAAATCTCTAACTGGATTTGGGTATAAGTATATATCTTCTACTTCTGCGGCACTGTCCTCATCTTCGTCCGTAAATTTATCTATCCCAGTTTTAAATAGTTGTCTCCCATATATAGGATCCGCAGCTAAAAAATATGCTTGATCTTCTTGCTTTATAACAGTTGCATTTCCAGATCCTTTTACATCATCTAAAGGTATAAGTTGATAATTAGCATCCATAATAAACAAGTTGTTTCCAGTGTATAAAAATGCTTCTGACTCAAATCTTGTTAAGGATTTTACATGTACTCCTCCTATATCTAAATATTCATTTACTAATGTAAGCTCAGTAAAAGAATGATTTGTTTTATATAAATATAAAATATCATTTTGGTTTACCACAGAACTCATCATTATATAAGCATCATCTCCGGATTCAAAAAATTCTATTACCTGATATCCTTGGAGTTCATCCGGCAATGGACCATATTCCTTAGTTTCACTATTAAAAAAGGTAATTGTGCTAATTCCTGAAGTAGTATTTAATTCTTTAAAAAAGAATAACTTATCTGTGGCTCCCATTCCAAAATAGTCCTCACCGTATTCTAAATCAAATGAATAGGCTGTATCATTTGAATAATGTACTTTACTAATCCGATCACCGACAATCATATTATTCCTTGTATCATCTAGAATAAACGAACTTAACAGATCAAGTTCCAAATCCTCGGTTATCGGATCGACAGTATTATCATCTACTATGCGAGCAAAACCATTTGCGGTAAGCACAAATAATTCTTCTTCAAATATTACAGGTTTATTATGATCAGCCAATATACCCTCGTTTAGATTAGTCATTATGAGGTTAGCATTATAGCTATCCGTAGAAAATAAAAAACTACCGGAAGAAAAATAACTGGTTCCATTATGATTTAATAGCACTCCATTATTGGAGAAAGTATGAGTGGTTAATTCGATGATACTCTTATCAGATTTATCATATCGATATAACCTACTCTCAAAATCCGAAAAAAGAACGTAGGCATCGGTTATTAAATATCTGTAAATCTCGTTAGAAAAAAAGCTGCCTTGGAATTCTGTTAAATCAGCCTCTTCCACTAAAGTCACTCCATCATAACTATAAATCTTTTTAGGACTGTCAGATACAAAAACTATTTTATCGTTTTGTATTTCTATAGGTTCGTAGTTTACCTCCTGAATATCTTCTACCGCAAATATTAACTCCAGCTGATCTCCATTTATTTTATATAATTCCGATCCTAATAGATAATGTTCAGGTCCCAGAGTAAACACTCTAGACTCTTTAGGTAATCCAAAATTTGAGTTATCTAGGCTTTCGTTAAGCTGTGCTTTCTTATCTGGCACATTGATCGTAAAGATGGTTTGATAATCACGATTGTTATACGTGTAAGCCACGAGATACTCATCATTAAATTTTGAAAAACCCACAAAATTTGTGTAAATCATATTAAACTCTCCTTCTATAGAATCTACAGTTAAATCTTGTATGTCGATCCATTCAAATGAGGTTACCCATCCAGTAGGGCTATATACTCGATGTGGATTTATAATATAACGTTCCTGTAAGACTTTAAACTTACTCGTCCAAAAATAAAAGGTAGGTCTTATAAGCTGTTCTCCAGTTTTTAAATTTAAAACCAATAATTCTGTGTCTGCTAGTCCAGTCAGCACTCCATCATTTATAAAGCTCCGTGACGCATACACCGGACCGTCCAGTTCTATATTAAAGGTGTTTTCTAAGGTTAAACTTGATAAACTATATACCTGGAAAATATTATATTTATCAATACCATTAGTTTGCGGACTAATCAGTACGATTAAATCATCAGTGACCATTATACTATTAATATTTCCGATCTCATCTAACTTTACACCTGACAGAGGACTACTTATTCTGGAAGTCTGGTCAAAGGAATGAACTTGCCCATCTTTATCAAAATAATAAACAACGTTATCTCCCTGACCTGGTTTTTGAGCAAACGGTAAATGACGAGCAACGGTATCGACATCATTAGTCAAGTAATTTTTAAAATAGATCGTTCTTAAATTATTTCCTTCATAATAAGAATCCATGACATCATCGCCTAACATATAATGCACAACTCCAGGACCTAGATCATAAAGTGTTCCTCCTATCTCATAAATCATACCTCGGGTTTCAGAAGGATCAGCTGACCTTACAGTGACTAAAAATCTATTATCTGTAGAGTTAATAAGATTTATAAAACTAGAAGAAATAAATCCATCAGGAATCTGAGCAGACGTAATTATATTATTTACGTAATCGTAATCTATAATCTCATTACCCGAAGAAAAAATTATATAATTTTCTTTGACCTCTAGCTTATACCCAATATCATAGAACCCCTCGAAGACTTGGGAATGTAAAAACTCTTTAGTATCCGGATCTAGTAATTTGTAAACAGAAAGTGTGTTGTCCTGGTCTACTTGTAATAAATAATTTTGACCGTTATGGTCTACTAAATAATTATCATTACTGGTTCCTTCTGTAGTAAATGCAGTGAGACGTTCCTGTGCGACCAAAGAAATACTTAAGAAGAAACAGATTATATTGACTAGTGGCTGTTTCATTTCAATGTATTGTATATGATGTAAAATACTGAAAATAGCCAGCTTCGTTTAATCTTACACGACAAAACCTATCACTTTTGCAATCAGAATTATCAGCAATTTATCTTAACCACTTAAGGATACACTTGCAGAAATCCGTCTAAAACATCACTCCTAACTTATCCCCATAGCGATAATTAAAACCTACGACTCCTTGCAAGCCTCCGGTATGAATCGCTACTACTGTATCAGTAGAAAGAAAATAATCAGCCTTTATCATCTCATATAATCCGTACATCATCTTACCTGTATAAACTGGCTCGAGACTGATGTTATTCTCATCTTTAAAAAGATTACAAAAAGAAATCAGTTCCCTAGAGAATTTTCCATACCCTCCAAAATGGTAATCAGTGATTAGCTCAAAATCTAAACCGTGTACCTCTGCACTGATGGCATCCCTGAGAAAATCCCCTTTTAAACTAGAAAATACAATTACACGTGTATCTACATTGGCGAAAGCCTTTATCAATCCTATAGCCGTGCCTCCCGTTCCTGCAGCAACGCATACATAATCCGGTAGCGGTGCACATTGCTGTATAATCTCTTCTCCTAATTCCGAGACGCCCTTTATGCCTAAATCGTTAGTACCTCCTTCTGGAATGATATAATAATTCTGATCTTCTAAAATATTTATAAATGCAGAATCCGTTTTAAGGCGATAATCCGATGGTTGTAATAATTCTATCTCGACGCCACAGTCGATTATAAATTTAACTGTAGGGTTCTGATAATCTAAAGCGTATCCTCTTAAAAACAACTTGCAAGGAATTTGCAAAATCTGACATGCAGAAGCAGTTGCGTAAACATGATTACTAAAAGCTCCACCAAAACTTACAATCCCT
>CALLXF010000036.1 GCA_938015805.1 uncultured Saprospiraceae bacterium
GTCACCTTACTTTCTTTATACTTAGCCTCGTACCCTTTAAAAGAAATTTTTTCTGATTTTGATCGATCTGCGGTCCAGTTTATATCTAGCTGTTTTGCTTTTTGGTTTTGAGAGATGGCTTTATTTTTTGCTTTAATGATCTCTGCACCGCGATCTGACATATGCTGTATCATAGACTCCATAAATGCATAAGTACTCCATACTCTGTCTTTGTACGGTTTAAGCATATGCGTCTCCGGCATAAAAGAAATCACATTATGTAAAGCTCCGTAACCAGATGAGTATCTAGGTAGATCGAGGAATCCAGTAATCCCTTCGTCAGGTGTAGATCTAGCGTAAACGTATGGCGTCATTTCCCATTTTTTCTTTTTCATTTTTTTATAAAGATCTGGAAGCATCTCTTTTTCTAGATACTCACCTAGAGCTTTACTCAGTTTATCTTTTTGCGTAGCAATGAGAGTCATGGTATACTGGTAGTCGGCACCGTTAGAGGTATGGTTGTCTATAAAAACGGTAGGACTCCACTTGTTAAAAAGAAGATTAAAGGTCTCTGCATTTTTACTATCGCATTTTATAAAGTCACGATTTAGATCTAGATTCTGAGCATTACCACGGAAGCCATATGCCTCTGGGCCATTCTGGTTAGCACGGCTGGTGCTGGTCCGATTTAAGCAACCACCGACATTATAAACAGGGATGATTACTAGTACGATATCTTTAAGTAGAGCATTTTTTACTTTCCCATTTGCTATATCTCTAGCTAGCATCATAGACGCATCGATACCACACGGTTCGCCAGGATGGATTCCATTATTTATAAACAGGACTTGGTTTCCTTCTTTTTTGATCGACTCGGGGTCGAATGTTTTACTAGTAGAAATAATAACCTCATGCAGTGGTTTACCGATATCTGTTTTCCCAAATGGGCTGACCTTAATGATATCAGAATTTTGATCTAGTTTTTTATAAAATGAGATTATCTCATCGTAAGTGGCAGAGTAATTTTTTTTAGACTCGAATGGGGTGGTAAGATTACTTTTAGACTCGGACATAGATTGTTTTTTGGTGGTTTTACAAGAAACCATTAGGATAATCGTCAAGAAAAGGAATGGCTTTAAGGACATCAATTAGAATTTAGTGCAATATAACAATGGATTAATCTTTTGTTAAAGCAATGTGTAAATATTGTGTTTCTCTAATGGTGTGGATTACCTTTGTAAGATGAAGAAATGTAGAATTTAACGGTTGTGATATTAGGGTTGAGGAAAATGTAGGTATTGTCTATCATGATAAGGCTATCTTTAGATTTATTAACCAAACCGTTGTAAAGGCATGTACAGGTCAATGGAACGGTTTTAATTCCGTTGAACAAATACAAGAAAATCAAATGGTTTTTTCTAATTCTGAATTCCATAACGTTACCTTTTTTATGAACGTTTCCAATGATTTGGAATCTAAATTCCTTTTAGAGGATTGCTTAATAAGAGGAAGTACATCCAGTTTTTTTCTTTTGAGTCGATTTACTAGGCCAGAGGATTTTGAAATTAAAGGAACAGAGATAATAAATGAGGAAGGTTGTATGTGTATTGCAATAGTATCTAGTGACGATTGGATAATTGGGGAAGAATGCATCGATTGCACTCGTAATTATTTTGAAAGTAATGGTACTTGTAATAACAATCAAGCAACTGTAAGATTAACGGGGAGTAACTCAAAAGTAGAAATACTTAATACTACTATTGTTCATCCCAATGGCACTGGAATACATTGCGAATTACCCCAATTAGAAATTAATAGATGTTCTATATTGGAATGTGATTTTGGGATATTGAGTAGCACAAATGATAATCTAGAAATAAATAGAACATTTTTTTCTAACAATAATGTAGGATTGGCATTTAACAGTTCTGAAGGAAATGTGACTAATTCTATTTTTTCAGATAATGATATAGGAATAAAAATTTCGTACCCTAATCAGAATATTGGCATAATTACAGTAATTGACTCTGAGTTTGAAAACGATATCGATATACATACTACAGGAGCAAATGATAATTTGTTTATTGCGAAAAACGAATTTATGGGTAGCCAATATGGTATTTACGCTGATGGTGAATCTAAATTTGAGATTATGAAGAATAATTTTTGGAATTCTTTAATAAATTCAGTGCTTCTCGACAATGGTCAAAAGAATAATTTGATGCAAGAAAATAATTTATATGGTAGAGTAGGAATACATACTAATGGAATTAATGATCAGTTTAAGTTTTTTGATAATTGTTTTTCTACCTTTTACGAAGACGCAAACTTAAATGGAACGGTAGAACAACTTATGGGATCTGTCCAAATAACTAAAACAATCGGGGCTGGAAACTGCTTTACTCATCTAAATGGTGTCAGTGATATTAATCATTCAGGAAATAGTTTTAAATATTTTTTACCCCAGCAAGTAGTTGGAAGTTGTCATGAGCCTTTGACACAAAGTCAGTATACAATAGAAAATGCAGATGAAATTTTTAATAAATCGTGTGGTTCTGGTGAACCTATTAGTACTATCAAAGATTGTCCTTATAACAGGAGGTCTAGCTGCTTGGAACTTCTTTCTCAATACAATTCTCTTTTGGAAGATAGCGAAAATATTAAAATGAATGAACCTTTACATGGTAGTCCTGAAGAAGTTATTTCTATAATACTTTTGAGAGAACTGCGGAATTGTCTGCGTTATACTGAAAAATGGTTATTTATTAAAGGCTGTCATCCAGATCAAGAAATAATTCTTGAAAAAGGTGCAACGTCATCGGACGACGAAGATTTTTATAGAAAATCTGAAACGGTAGGCGTTTTAATTTCTTTGAAAAAATATAATCAAGCTATGGTTCTTCTTAATAATTTAGGGCGGCAAGAATTAACGGAAGAAGCAAAGGATTTTATCGATGTTCAAAAATTAAACCTTCGTTATCTACAGGAGGAAAATTTTAATGCGGATGTAGAAGAACTAGATTTTTTAAGAAGAGCGGGAAACAAAAGATTTCCTTTAGCAGCCTATAGTAGAGCATTGTTAACTATTTTGACTGGTGAGATAATTTATCCAGAGATAGAGTTATTAAATAATATTAATTTACGATCAAAAGATAAAGAAGAATCGTATTCTAATAACTTAGAGATACGTGTCTTTCCTAATCCAGTAGAGTCTTATTTAAATATTGAATTAAAGAATATTGAAAATCTTTTTAATATTGAAATAATTTCGATAGATGGTCAGATAATTTTATATCAGAGCATGGAGTATCGGGAAATGATATCAATAAATACAGAAACATGGTATAAGGGTATGTATATTCTAAGAATATCAGACAGTTCCGGAGAACAATTACATTTAGAAAAAATACTTAAACTATGATATAAATGAAAATCAGTTTTATATCAGTTGTATTATTACTCAGTTTACTCTGTAATCCTAGTGAGATCTTTGCTCAAGAAAGTACTTACTTTAAGAGAGTACCTATCTATAATAACAGAAGCCATATATTATCAGTAGATTCTACAGATCTCTATGTGGCAGGAAGAATGTTATGTGACACGGTACAAAATTTAGGATGTATGTATGTTGCGAGATTAGATCAAGAAGGTGAAGTGATATGGAAGCGTAATTTTCCATGGAGTAGGGCTGCTAATAGAAACGCAATAGAGATTAGAGGAGATTCCCTATTTATAAGTGGACATGGGAATACCTCTGGTAACAACAGCGAAGCGTATCACTTTCTGATAATGAATACAGATGGGGATAGTTTACGACATAAAGTTTTTCATTACGATTTGTTGACTCAGTATAAACAATTCTATAATAATGGAATCGTACTATCAGGAAATGATGTTTTTATATATGGGCAAACTAGTGAAGATGATTTTACAGGAGTCTGTGTTATTCAAAAATATAATTTTATTACCGAGGAGGAAAACTTGTTTTTGTATTATTCTGAGATAGGTAATTATTATTCCCCCGGATGGAATCTGACAGAAGACGAGCATGGGGACTTTATTATACTCAATGATGTGTATGAAATACTTTCTGGGATTAATGCTGCCAGAGAATTGTTAAAAATAAATCGCGATGGAGAGATACTTAAAAGATTATATGGTCCGACTCGTTTAACACCACATTCTCTTATAGCAGAGGAGTTTAATATACTATCTGATGGTAATTATCTTATTGTGGATCATATAGATTATGATTCATTTGTAAACGAGCTGGTAAAAATGGATGCCGCAGGTCAGATATTATGGACATATGCTTATCCTAATCATTCGTTAGAAGAAAATTTAGATATTGGTTATAAAGGGGTGGGAAAAATGATTTCTTTACCTGATGGAGAAATTTTATTATCTGGAACGAGAGATAGAGGAGGAGATTTAGGGACAGGGCAAGATATATATCTTGCAAGGATGAGTAGTGATGGGGAGATTTTATGGGAGCATTTTTATAATACGATCGTAGATGCAGAAGAGAAAATATATGATACCTATTATACTCCAGGCTTAGCGATGATGCCTAATGGAGACATCTTAATTTTAGCTGGAGATATAAATAGTAAAAAAACGATCTTACTTAGAGTAGATCATAATGGATGTTTACAAAATTATAATTGCGAAGAGGAAGATATATTATTAAATGATTCTAAAGTAGATTTCTCAGAGTTAGAGTATGATGTAAACGTATATCCTAATCCTACCCTAGGTAACTTACTTATAGATTTAGGAATACGATCGTCAGGATGTATAGAGATTTATGATTTACAATCCCAGTTACTAAAGAGCTATAATTTTAATAATCAAAATCATGTTGCTTTTGATATCACTACATTACCATCTGGAGTATATTTCCTAAAAATGAGATCTGAGAAAGGCTTGTTTGTAAAAAAGATCATTAAGGAATAGATAAATTGATCAGGCTTAGGAACTCTTTTTCTAACAATGGATTAATCTTTTGTTAAAGCAATGTGTAAATATTGTGTTTCTATAATGGTGTAGATTACATTTGTAAGATGAAGAAATATATAATTTTACTTGCAGCTTTTGGGATTATGTCTTGTGGATCTGATGATACACCAGAGACACCACAATGTATACTCGATGCACTTACAGTTTTCCAAAATTCTGATATCTGCGAAGGTGATAATTTAGCCAGCTGGGTTTTTGATGGAGAGACTGTTTATTGTTTTGCAGATGGTAACTGTCCAGATGCAGTCGGTACGGCTAGAATTTTAGATGCTAACTGTACATTAATCTGTACGATGGGCGGTGCTAACATGCTGACCACTTGCCAAGGACTAGAATGGTCCACAAATGCTTCGGGCGAAAACACAATATGGAGAAAATAACTTATCCATTTTTATAAATTTTAGTATTTATGTCTGATCACTCGTAGGTTTAATTTACTCTAAGCTAACGTGATAAGACATAAATGCTTTTGAGCTCATATTTTCTTTTTTAAATCAACAATTGCTGATTTATCAATCTCTTGGTTTTAAAGCGTTTATTTACGTTTTTTAAATCAGATCTTATCTATATTGATATTCACTGCAGATTTTAAACTATTTTTTTTGGTTATAATTTATGAGAATTAGATTGTATTCCATTGGGTTTAACCCAAAGCCATAATAGTGATTAATGTTAGTTGGGCTAGTGATCTTATTCAGTAGCAAAGCGATAGAAAAGAAATGCTTTTCTTAAAAAGATACCCTAGTCTGATCCAGATCTAATTAGTCTAGTAATTACCACTTGCGGATGATGGTATGTCGTCGCCTGTAGACGATAGGAGAGATAGGCGGTCATACCTATTGTTATGCTTATACCTTTTTGCTAATTGACAGTTAGGTAAAGTTTAAACCTAGAGCAGGTACAATTAGTAGAAGTATCAAGGCAAGCAATAATGTTGTTTTTCCATTTACATATATAAATTTTTAAAATTTAACATTTGTTGTGCTGTAGATGTATTTTTATATATGTAATTTTATTGTAATATGTAATCTACCTATATTGGATGGGATACATAGACTAAAACTCATAAATGGAAACTACAACATGTCTCAGCAGGCTTCTGCTTGCTATTACTTTTCTATGTACTACATTCATATTAAAAGCTGAAGAAGAGGCCATTTTTGCCATCTACTGTCCTGATGATGTCTATGCAGACTGTGAGGATGAGCTCTGGGATTTATCGATTTACGGTGATGCCTATGTGCAGACTTATAATGGTACTCAGTCCGCGGGGGATCCTGTAGAAACATGGGCATTAAATAATTGTGATATCGGGCATATTTATCGTACATGGACTGTAGAGGATTATCAGTGGAATTTACATACTTGCACTCAAGTTATTTTTGTTAGCAGTTCTGGAGGCTTTTCAGAATCTGATATAGATTGGCCAGAAGATGTAGAACTATATGGATGTAACCCAGATACAGATCCTCATTCTTTTCCTCCAGGTCAAGGATTTCCTACTTATTCCGAACCAGCCTGTTCTAACATCGCTGTAGGATATACCGATCAAGTATTTCATTTTAACGGAACGTGTGATAAAATCGTAAGAAAATGGACCGTCATCGACTGGTGCCAAAATGGATATAATGGAAAAAGTGGAATGACATTTACCTATTTACAAAAGATTAAAATAAGTGATACCAGTGAGCCGGTATATCTATGTCCAGAGAATATAGAGGTGTCCTCTCATAATTGCATGGATGCAGAGGTTATATATGCACCATTAGTTGTGGAGCCATCAGAGTGCGGAGGGACGTATGAGATCACTAATAATTCGCCTTACGCATTTTATAACGGAGCCGATCTCTCAGGGATTTATCCTATCGGAACGACTAACGTACAGTATACTATAAAGTTTGGATGTGGGTATAAAAAATATTGTAATGTACATGTGGTGGTTAAAAATGCTACAGCACCTGTTCCTTATTGTCTTTACGAGGTGACTACAGCACTCATGCCTATGGATGAGGATGGCGACGGCATACCAGAAGATGGAATGGTAGGTATCTGGGCAAAAGATTTAGATTTAGGTTCTTACAGTCCTTGTGGATTTCATGTAACAGCTTCTTTTTCTCCAGATTCTATAGTAATGAATAAGTTTTTTACTTGTGCAGAAGTAGGTGTAAATTATGTAAATATTTACTATCATGATTCTCAGGGTAATGTATCTTTTTGTTCGGTAAAAATCCATATCCAAAATAATGGTGCAAATATTCCAGACTGTGAGCCTGTAGATCCTAATGCTACTACCTATGGACAAATCTCGGGAAGAGTTAGAGATGTTTTTAATACAGAAGTAGCAGAATTAAACATACAGTGTTTAAACGAAATTATAGATACAGAAATCATAACTACTTACGATACCACCACGACGCAAATCGTAATCGATAGTTTTTATAATCAGGCAGGAAATTTAATTTTTTACCTGCAAGATGTAGTAGAAATAACAGAGACCACAGATACGATCGTTTCTGAATTTAGAGATTTACAATCGGTAGTTACGATCTCCGATGGTACATACATTTTTGATAGCGTAGCGATGCATAATGATTATAAAATATCAGGAGCACATCTACAAATGCCATCTAGTAAGATAGAGAAGTGCGACTTAGAAGTACTGAGAGATCACATACTGGGAATAGAACTGATAACGGATCCATATCTATTGATAGCGGCAGACATGGATGATAATAATCAAGTAAACTTTGATGATTTTAAACATTTATTATTCTTACTTACCGGTAAGATAGATGAGTTACCTACAGACCATAAGGTTATGCTTGTTCCTGCAAATGCTGAAATATCAGATCCTTTAACACAGACACCACAGTACATAGAATACACAGACTTAGACACCTCTATGTATAACTCTAATTTTATTTACATCGTAAAAGGAAATCTATGTGATGCCTCTTACGGTACACCTATACAAAGCGAAGAAAACATGAACATACTTACTTCCATCGCAGATAAACTCCCTGTTGTTTTTAGAAGCCAGCTCGTAAAAGACGCTCCTGCTATTTTTAGTAAACCAGCAGAATTTGCCGTATATCCTAATCCGTTTATGGAGAGCTTTAGGTTTAGCATAAACAATCCTACTAATCAAACGATCACTTGGTCTGTTTATGAAAACAATGGAAAGCAAATTTTATCAGGAAGTGATTATCTAGAAAAAGGATTTCACTCTATCGATGTCCAATTAAAAGATTATCCATCAGGCATCTATTTTTATCAGGTACTAGCAGGACAATCTCAGAGCCACGGTCGAGTAATTAAAAA
>CALLXF010000037.1 GCA_938015805.1 uncultured Saprospiraceae bacterium
GATGTCATACCTTCTGTAAGTATTTCTGTTGTTTGCTTATTAGTTTTTTGAGTATGTATCTTTTTACCCGTTACAGAAAAAATTTCTATGTGTCCGGTAATCTCATTTACATCTTTAACAAATAGAAGATCTCCCGCAGGAATAGGAAAAACTTCTACTCCTTGTTGGTTTAATTCTGCAACCGAACTTAAACCTATTACAAAAGAAAAAGTCTCTATACAACCGTTTCCGTCAGTAATCTCAGCAGTATATGTATCAGGTAATAGACCCGTAAGTGTTGTTACATCTATATCTCCAGTATTCCAGCTGATATTAAAAGGTTGTACCACATTACTTACATCTAGAGTTATCGTACCTGCTCCGTTTACAGTACCCCAGTCATCTACTATCTCACCAGTTACATCCATAGCTTCCAGAATAGTGACTGTAATGGTAGTAATAGAATCACAACCATTAATTGATGTATCGGAGATTATTACATCTCCAGACTGACTTATGGTTTCTCCATTTATTACTACATTAGATCCGTTACATGCAGTGATCGGTGCTGCTGTTATATTATAAACAGGGTTTACAACGAGAGTTACTTGCTGGATCGTGTCCATTCCATTAGTTGATACTGTTTGTGAGTAAACACCGGGAGTATCAATCTCTTCTCCAAAGATAACTGCAAAATCTCCTTCACATATTTCTGTTACTGTACTTATGACCGGAAGCCCTTGTTCTTCAATAGTAATATGAGAATTGATAACAGGATTTTCTGTAATCGTTACTTGACCAGATGGCCATTTTACCACTATGTTATCTATTTCTGTAGCATCTCCTAAACCTACTATTGTTTGAAGAGAATTCATAATTCCGTACCCTTGTCCAGATTTGACCTCTCTTATAAGTTGACCAAAAGATCCATTTACTTCTATTCTTGCTCCTATTCCAGAACGATTACTGATAATGCCTTCTAAGTCGACGCTGATATAATTATTATCATTTCCAGTGTTTAAATACATCCTATCTGGATGATTACCATTAGGAATATTTATTCCATTGGCAAAACCAAAAATAAAATCTATAAATCCATCATTGTTTAGATCTCCAGCGGCACCACTTTGTATATCATTTGTATTATCGATATTAATATCCGTTCCAAAAATGACATCATTATTTAATCTGGTAAATGTCTTATCTCCATTATTATGAAAAACAGCTGGAGGAACATTATAGCTAGTGATTAAAATATCTAAATGAGTATCGTTATCAAAATCATACATATAGGTCTGTAAGCCGTTAGGAAAGTTTGTAGAATTTAATTCTATCCCAGCGTCTAGAGAGATATCAGTAAAATTACCAGTACCATCATTTTCAAATAGCATCGTATTGATATCATGATTAACCATTATGGCATCTAAATCACCATCGTTATCTATATCGCCAAATTCTGTAGCCCAGGACTGTCCCATTGGACGTAAGCCTATTTCTTCTGCCACATCCGTAAAGTTTCCCTTACCATCATTTTTAAACATACGATTTAATCTTCTGCCGTCAGTCGGATCACCTACACCTAATCTACATTTAGATAAGTACATATCTGAGTCTCCATCGTTATCATAATCCGTCCAGATACAAGCATAGTTTCCAGAGTTGAAAGCAGGATCTGGAGTCGCTGTATTTATAAGTAAAGAGTCATAAACTAAATCTCCAGTACCATTGTTTTTATAAGGACTAGAAACAAAATCATCATTACAAGCAAAATAATCCACAAATCCATCATTATCAATATCAGAGCAAGTGGCACTTTGCATAAAAATATTAGGACCCGTAAGGTATGATACGTCTAAATTTCCATCGCTCATATTTTTAACCTGTACGATAGGTTCATAGTAACCTCCAGTTATGATATCATTTATTCCATTATGATCTAGATCTGCAACTGCTACACTCCATATTTCTCCATTGGTAAGTGTCCCTACGTTTAGACTTGTATATGTGCCATCGAGATTTTGATAATCGATAGTCATTTGTTTAGCATCATCAAATCGGATAATATCATCTAATCCATCATTATTTAAATCACTAATACCCATTACATAACCGCTACTTATATTACTATTACCTAATAAAGTACTTTGGTTTTCAAAAGAAATTTGTCCTGAAAGCATATTGGCTAAAGCCAATGAAAAGACACAAATAGAAAATAGAATTCTCATTATAAGATGTTTATATATTACAAAAATACACAATGCGTTTTTGTTTTCGCTACTTTTATCTAATTAATAGCGTTACCTAGTTAATAAGACAGTAAAAAATACCCTTACCTTAGATTTTAGACGCTAAAAATTTGAAAAAAGAAACAAAATATATTTCTCGAGATAATGCAGTATCGAAGCTTCAAGCTTACTGTGCGTATCAAGAACGCTGTCATTATGAGGTTCGATCAAAATTGATTTCGTATAAAATTTATGGAGACGACCTAGAAGAGATAATTACTGAGCTGATAAACGATAACTTTTTAAACGAGGAGCGATATGCAAGAGCTTATGCAAGAGGGAAGTTTAGAATCAAAAAATGGGGCAAAAATAAGATCTCCCAAGAATTAAAAAGAAGAAAGGTAAGTGCTTATTGTATAAAAAAAGGGTTGACAGAGATCGATCCTGAGGAATATTATGATACTGCATACACAGTAATTAAAAAGCACTTTGATAGTCAGTCTGGAGTTATACCGATTAAGAAGCAAAAAACTTTTGCTTACGCTTATCGTAAAGGATACGAGTCTTCTGTAATTACAGAGGTTCTTAAAGATTTAATTGGTTCGACAAGATAGGAATGTTAGCGACCAATAATAATCCTTCGTTAAATAAAAGGGGCGATATCCATTCCTTTTATTTCTTCAAATTTTACCTAGTGTTTTTTAAATTTTCATTTTTATACCTGGCAGATGTTATTATTAATTATTACCTAGAGATGACTTTCGTAACGGAGTTTTTAAAATTATTAAATAGAATTGAAGTATTTTCGTGCCATGTCAGAATCGTCAACATATCATCCGGAAAAATATTGGTCTGAGGTTGCTCAGAGTATAGATTCTCGTGATGGACATAATGTCCTAGCAGGGGACGATAGTCCTTTTTATCGTCATAAGCGTAATCGATTTTTAGAGCTTTTAAAAGAAGTAGATTTTAAAGGTAAAAAAGTCATGGAATTAGGCTCTGGTCCTGGTGGTAATGTAAAGGAGATTGTACAGTTAGGCCCTGTCTCTGTAACTGGTGCCGATATCTCTCAGAATATGATCGATATTGCAACTAAGCATGTAGCGAGTGATAAAGCATCTTTTGTCAAAATAAATGGCGAAAAACTTCCATTTGATGATGGTCATTTTGATGTGGTTTTTTCTGCTACCGTGTTACAGCATAATACAGATGATGACATGATGCGTACGATACTAGGAGAAATGTGTAGGGTGACTGGTGATAAAATTTATCTCTTTGAACGTATAGAAAGTAATTTTAAAGGTGATGATCTATGTATGGGCAGGCCTTTTGAGTATTACCGTAAAATAGTAGAGGATCATGGTTTTGATTTTAAAAAAGTCGATTATATAAATACAGAGGTGAGTCATATCCTATGCGGAATAGTCAGAAAAATATTTAACCCTAAAAAAAGGGTAGAAGGACAAAAAGAAACTAAAATCTCATTAGGTATCCAAAAACTAATCGTTCCCATTTCTTCTGTACTTGATAAAGTTTTTACCGCAAACCGAGATGTCGCTCGTATGGAATTTACCCGTAAGTAATTTATGCGGATCGGGGTAAATGTAAGAGTGTTACTAAGCTCCAGAATGGAAGGGGTGTGCCGTTATATGCATGAGACACTCCGTCGTATGGTCCTAGCTCATCCAGAAGATCAGTTTTATTTTTTCTTTGATCGTCCTTATGATAAGCAATTTATCTATGCCGATAATGTTACGCCTATCGTCATCGGGCCTCCGACACGTCATCCTTTTTTATGGTATTTATGGTTTGAGTATCAAATCCCTAAGGCTTTAAAAAAGTATAATTGTGATGTTTTTTATAGTGGAGATACTTACATGAGTTTGTCGACGCATATAACTACCGTTATAGTCTGTCATGATATTGCTTATGCTCATTATCCAAATCATATTCCATGGTTAAAGCGTAAATATTATCAAAAATATTTTCCACTTTTTCATAAAAATGCCGACCAAATCATTACAGTCTCTAATGCAACTAAACAAGATATCATTAAGACGTATGCTTTAGACGGTTCTAAAATCACCACCGCTTATAATGCTGTAAAAGAAGGTATTACTAAGGTAACCTCTGAAGAAAGATCTGCTACTCGTAAAGACTTTGCAGATGGCAAACCGTATTTTATTTATGTCGGATCCATACATCCTAGAAAAAATGTGGTCCATATCATAAAAGCGTTTGACTTGTTTAAGCAAAATTCTGATTCCGACTATAAATTGGTATTAGTAGGAAGACTGGCGTGGAATACTGAGGCATTTAATCAATCTTTAGCTAATGCTAAACATAAAGATGATATCATCTTTATGCAAGAGCTCTATAACGAGCAAGTTAATGCACTCATCGGGTCTGCAGAAGCTATGGTTTATGTTTCCTTGTTTGAGGGTTTTGGATTACCTATAGTAGAGGCAATGGCAGCGGAAGTACCAGTGATTACTTCTAATATCAGTTCGATGCCTGAGGTGGCCGGTGATGCTGCGATACTCGTCGACCCTGATGATATAGTCGAGATTGCAGAAGCTATGACTTCTATAAAAAATGATAAAGAACTAAGGGAAGAATTAATTTTAATAGGAAAAAAACAGGTACTAAAATTTGACTGGAACGAGACTGCAGAGATCACCTATGATGTGATACATACTGCTGTAAAAAATAGAGGTACGACTAAGCGTTAATAGCTGATTTTTTACTTTGATTATTTAAATACCACATACCTCCTATTCCAATAAACCAAAATAAGATAGAGATATACTGAGCTTGAGAAAACTCAAATCCCAAAAATTCATATCGATCATTTACTCTGATAAATTCGATCAGAAATCTCATAATACCGTACAGTAAAAAATACATAAAGAACAGTACACCGGATACTTTTATACGAGTACGGAAAAACCATAATATCCCAAAAATTATAGCTAGCATCAGCACTTCATAAATCGGAGTGGGCCATACACCAGGGATGAGTTCACTGCAATACTGATAAGCACAGTCTGCCATTTTTTGACCTCTGTTGCTGACGTTGTTTGGATATCCATACGACCAAGCCCAGTCTGGAAAAATAAACCAGTCAGGTTTTACAGAATCATTTATTCGACCCCAGTCACCATCACCAGAGAACTGACATCCCAGTCGCCCTACAAGATATCCTGTAATTACGGCAGGAGCTCCAGCATCGGCTACATCTAAAAATGGTAGTCCTAGTTTCCTTACTAAAAAGAAGATAGCTATCGTTGCAAAAATAAAACCTCCTAAAACAGTAAGTCCACTTCCAGAGAAAAAGGTACCGATAGGATCTTTAAAAAATGCTGGCAGGTTTTCTAAAACGGCAAAAACTTTTGCTCCTAATATTCCAAACAATGCAGCATAGGTAACGATATCTCCTATTTTTTGATGAGGTTGCATTTGTATAATGCCACTTTTAGGAACCATCTTTTTAGACTGGAAGTAGAAAAATGTTCCTACTACTATGGCAGCGATTATGCCTACAAGTATGTTTCCTCCACCTGATACTAATGCAGCTGCAGGGTCTGCTTTAAATTGATCAAAGTTACTAATGACAAAGGGAATTTTATACCCAAAGAAAAAAGCGATCACTGTGTTAAGTAGTATCTCACGGAACATAAAATTTCCAGACTGAGTGGTGTCGACAGTAATCGGTTTTAAAACACCAAGCTTTTCTTTTCTTAAAAATTCGGAGTAAAAAATAAATCCCGAGCATATAAACGAAAGAAATAAAAAGAACCCAAAGGTTTTAATTATTGCTGTCCAATTATCAGGCTGGGTTCCGACCAAATCATGAAGTAAATAGGAAAAATCTGGATACACAGTTATAGTTTTCTTAGTACTAATGTAAGTACAAAATTTTTAGTGTATAACTATTCTATTACTTTAGAGATAATTTTTTTGCAGAAATTGGAGTTATCTATATCTACCAACAAAACCTATTTATGAAACACCTTCTTGTTTTAATCCTATCTATTGTATGTGTACAATTTTCTTTTAGTCAAAATGCTGGAATGAGAGCCTATGGAGGAATCACTAAAATGTCTAATAGGGTAGCTGCTATTACACCAGCCGGAACTAGTCATAATGGATATCATATCGGGGTAGATGGAAGGCTTAACAGTGGCGGAATGTTCTTTGTGGTAGGAGTTAAGTTTACTAGTGTGGATTTAATAGCTGCAAAGGAGTCTGCTTATTTTAGCAGTGAAACGACCCATTATATTTTTGGAGGAAGAGTGGGATTAGGATGGCATCTATTACGATTTAATAATGGATTTAGTATCCGAGGTAAAGCTCTTGCCCAGTTAGATTCTAATTTAAAATATGATAATGATGAGCTGTCTGTTCCATACGATTCTATGGTAGACGCGGCGGCGAGTGCGGTCGTCGGATTAGGCTTAGAGTTTAAAGGAATAACTATTGATGTAGAGTATGAGTACGGTTTAGTAAATGTTTACTCTCAGCAAAAAGACACTAAATCTGACGCTATAAATGTTTCATTAGGATTTTTCTTTTAGGCTTAAAGCCAATGTAATTATGGCGTAGAAGATATACCTTGTTTTTGGAGATATTTAAAACTTGGTTTTTTCATTTAAGATCGTTCTGATCTAATTATTAAACCATCCCGCATCGCCTTTTATTCTATTGGAACAGTTCATCGATAAGATCTTCTCTGTTTTCTGCATTGTATTCTAGATTACAATTTGTACTGTTACCATTATACATAATGCTAGAACAGATACCATCTACATCAGCAGTATTTAAATGTCCTCTGTTTAAGACACAGTGACCTAGCTCATGAAATACCACAAACTCCTTGTCTAAATCTGTAGTGGTAGGTTCTTTCCAATAACTCTCATCTATCTGTATCGCATCATTTCTATCTTCGTTATTTACACACTGACCGAGTACGCCAGAGCTAAAAATTTCTGCTAGCGAAATATCAATTTCTTCTATTCGCAAATCAAAATTTAATCCTCTTGCATTAGCTTCCGCGTTAAAACGATCTACGTATTCTTGTAATTCCGGATCCACATTGACATCGTTACCGCCATAACAAGACCAGATAACTAGAGATATAAGACTTAGAAAAAATATTTGTACACTTGTTTTCATAACATTATAAAGATAACAGTCTTTTTAATCCTAATGTTGTAGATCTCATATGGATAACGACATTTAGTTGTTTAACATATTTACCATTTAAGACACGCTAGGGCCACATTGGGTTTAACCCGAATGAAAAATATTCTTTTTAAGAGTTCTACATATCAAAAAATGTATAAGGATTAATATACTGATCAGCTAACCAGTGCGTATCGGCAAGATGGCTACTAGCATTGGGTTTCTTAAAACTATAGTATTTTAAAAGTGTAAAACTTATTAGTATAAATGTTACTACTGTACTCTAGATAGTTTATTTGTGCATTAAGAAGTAAATAACTATATTTGCGGAGAATTTAGGAAAGAGGGAACGGAAATGTTCCCTCTTTTTTATTTAAGCCTATTTCTAAACAGTATAAGCATAGATGGATAATATTTCTAAATACGTGCAAGAAAGTTTGGACGAAAACGGCTGGGAAGATTGCTATATCGTAGAGATAAGGATCAGTGCCTCAAAAAAAATAGAGGTGTTTCTTGATCGTGACGAAGGAATCTCTTTTCAGATTTGTAGGAAAGTGAGTAGGTACATAGAAGAGAAAATAGATGCTTCTTTGGAATTTGGAGAGAAATATACTTTAGAAGTTTCTTCTCCAGGGTTAGGAAGCCCGCTAAAACTACTGAGACAGTACTATAAAAATGTCGGACGTAAAGTTGTAGTAAAAACAAACGAAGACACCGTTGTTAAAGGAGTGATGAAAGAGGTAAACGATGATTTTATTATTGTCGAAGTTACAGAAGGAAAGAAAAATTCTAAAAAGAAAACAATAACAGAAAAGAAAATAGAAATGAACAATATTATGGAAACTAAAATTGCAGTAAGCTTTAAATCTTAACTTATGAATTTAGTTGATTCATTCTCCGAATTTAAAGCGGGAAAAAATATTGATAGACCTACTATGGTCCGTGTTTTAGAAGATGTGTTCAGAACATTGATTCGTAAAAAATACGGTAGTGACGATAATTTTGATGTAATTGTAAATACTCAAAATGGTGATTTAGAGATGTGGAGAGTAAGAGAGATCGTTTCCGATGGAGAGGTTACCGATGAGCGTAGTCAGATCTCTGAATCAGAAGCTCAGGCAATCGAAGCAGATTATGAAGTAGGTGAGGAGTGTTATGAGCAATTAACGCTAGAGGAATTTGGGAGACGTGCGATTATGGCGGCGAGACAGACTCTGATCTCTCGTATCATGGAACTCGAGAAAGATGAGGTCTATAAAAGATACATGGATAGAGTTGGTGATATTGTGCTAGGGGAAGTACATCAGATATTAAAAAGAGAAATTTTAGTTTTAGATGATGCCACTGGTAATGAACTGATTTTACCACGTAACGAAACGATAAGAGCTGATTTTTTCCGTAAAGGAGATATGGTTAAAGGAGTGATCAAGAGAGTAGAAATGAGAAATAATAACCCAGCAGTTATTATGTCTAGAACAGATAGTTTATTCCTAGAAAAACTCATGGAGCAGGAAGTTCCTGAAATCGAAGATGGACTAATCACTGTAAAAAAGATCGAGAGAATCCCTGGAGAAAGAGCAAAAGTTGCTGTAGAGTCTTACGATGATCGTATCGATCCAGTAGGAGCCTGTGTCGGTATGAAAGGTTCTAGAATACATGGAATCGTTAGAGAATTAAAAAACGAGAATATAGATATTGTAAACTACACGAGTAACAATGTCCTGTTTATACAAAGATCACTGACTCCGGCAAAAGTATCTTCTATACAAATAGATGATGAGAAAGCAAGAGCAGCAGTTTTCCTTGCTCCTGATCAAGTATCACTGGCGATAGGAAAAGGTGGGTCTAATATTAAATTAGCCAGTAGACTTACTGGTTATGAGATAGATGTTTATAGAGAAAATGATGAGATCGGATTAGAAGATATAGATCTAGATGAGTTTAACGATGAGATAGAAAGCTGGATAATCGATGAGCTAAAGAATATCGGTTGTGATACTGCTCGTAGTGTACTTTCTCTTAGTAAAGAAGAGCTAGTTCGTAGATCAGATCTAGAGGAAGAGACGATAGAGGATGTAATGAAAATATTGAAAGCAGAATTTGCTTCAGAGGAAGAATAATTTTTTTAAGTAGAATATTTTATGGCAATAAGGTTAGTAAAAATCGCAAAAGAATTAAACGTAGGAACCGCTACCATAGTGGAGTTTCTATCTCAAAATGGATATGAGATAGAAAACAAGCCTACCGCTAAAGTCGATGAAGAAATGCATAATGCATTACTCAAAGAATTTAGTAATTCTATGGCCGTAAAAGAAAAAGCTGATCAGATTATTATCGGCAATCCTAAGGAAAAACCGGCAGAACCTAAACCTGCTGCTGTAATTCCACCACCACCGCCACCTCCTCCGCCGCCACCTCCGGCACCGGCTCCAGAGTCAGTGACACCAGAGCCATCTCCTGCTGATACACCAGCACCAGAAGAAAAAGCTCCAGTAGAGAAAAAAGCGGATACAGAGGTAGCACCCCGGGATGCAGAAAAAGCTAAACCAAAATTATCAGGACCTAAGGTCATAGGGAAAATAGATCTCACTCCTAAAAGGAAAGAGATGCCTAAGAAAAAGGAATCTAAACCTGTGCCCAAACCTCCAGTTAAAAAAGAAGAACCTGCTCCGGTTAAAAAGGAAGCACCAGCTCCTCCAGTGGAAGAGATGATCAGAGCAAAGACACCACAACTGCAAGGGTTAAAAGTACTAGGTAAGATCGATAAGTCTAAATTAGATGCGATCAATAAAAAGCCAGAGAAAGCTGATAAAGCAGCTAAAAAATCAAATGCACAACAAGGAGAATCTAGAAAAAGAAAACGTACTCGTCGTAAAGTAAGTACTGTAACTTTTAACAAAGGAAAAACTTCTTCTTCTGGAACTGGAAGCGGTGCAAAAAAACGTGGCGGTAATGAAACTAAGGAGGTCTCCCAGAAAGAGATCCAAGAAAAGATGAAGCAAACAATGGCTCGTCTTCAAGGTGGAGGTAAGAAGAAAAGACAAAAGATAAGAAGAGCTAATAGAGATGAGAAAGCAGAGAAGCAGGAGATCATCGAACAAGAAAAAGTAGAAACTACATTAAAAGTTACAGAGTTTATCTCTGTATCCGAACTGGCAAGTTTACTTAATGTAGGAGCTACGGATGTGATCACCACTTGTTTTAATATGGGTGTGATGGTATCTATTAATCAGAGATTAGATGCAGAGATTATAGAGTTAGTAGCAGGAGAATACAATACTGATGTTACATTTATCACTGCTGAGGATGAGGAATCACAAGAAGAAGAGATCATCGACGATCCAGCGGATCTAGAACCGAGAGCACCGATCGTAACCGTAATGGGACACGTCGATCACGGTAAAACATCTCTATTAGATTATATTAGAGATGCGACAGTAGCAGATGGAGAAGCAGGGGGAATCACACAGCACATCGGAGCTTACGAGGTAAAAGTAGGAGAGGACAAAAAGAAAATTACATTCTTAGATACACCGGGTCACGAAGCCTTTACAGCGATGAGAGCCAGAGGTGCCAAAGTAACGGATGTAGCAATTATTATTATCGCAGCGGATGATAAGATCATGCCTCAGACTAAGGAAGCGATCTCTCATGCTCAGGCAGCTGGAGTACCGATGGTATTTGCAATCAATAAAATCGATAAAGATGGAGCCTCACCAGAAAGAATAAAACAAGAGTTATCTTCTATGAATCTTTTGATAGAAGAGTGGGGAGGAACGTATCAGTCGCAAGAAATATCAGCAAAGAAAGGAACTAACATAGATGCCTTACTAGAAAAAATAATTTTAGAATCTGAGATCCTAGAGCTAAAAGCAAATCCTAATAGACTTGCAAACGGTACAGTCCTGGAGGCCTCATTAGATAAAGGAAAAGGATATGTAACTAAAGTACTAGTACAAAATGGATCTCTAAAAATCGGAGATCCGATGGTTGCAGGATCGCATAGTGGAAAGGTAAAAGCAATGTTTAATGAGCACGGTAAAAAAGTAAAAGAAGTAGGACCTTCTACACCAGTTATGATCCTAGGATTAAGCGGTGCTCCTCAGGCAGGAGAGACTTTTAAGATCATGGCTACAGAGCAAGAAGCTAGACAGATTGCAACTAAGAGAAACCAGATCTCTCGAGAACAATCTAACAGAGCAAGTAAACGAATATCTCTAGATGAGATCGGAAGACGTCTTGCTTTAGGAACATTTAAAGAGCTTAATCTAATTGTAAAAGGTGATGTGGATGGTTCTATCGAGGCACTTTCTGATTCTTTAATAAAACTCTCTATCGATACAGTACAGGTAAACGTTATACATAAAGCAGTAGGAGCAATTGCAGAATCTGATATACTACTAGCCTCTGCATCTGATGCGATTATCGTAGGTTTCCAGGTGAGACCATCTTCTATAGCAAGACAGCTAGCAGAGAGAGAAGGCGTACAGATAAAAACATACTCTATTATTTACGAGGCAATCGATGAGATTAAATCTGCAATCGAGGGAATGCTCGAACCGACTAAAGAAGAAAAAGTAGAAGGTACTATAGAAGTTAGAGAGACCTATAAGATCACTAAGATCGGTACCATCGCAGGATGTTTTGTACAAGATGGAAAAGTCAGAAGGAATTCGCTAATCCGTATTATAAGAGATGGCATCGTAATTTATCCGACTAAGGAAGGTGTCGTAGGAGAGATTTCTTCCTTAAAGCGATTTAAAGATGACGCCAAGGAAGTCAAAAAAGGAATGGAGTGTGGTATTACCATCAAGAATTATAACGATATTAAAGAAGGTGATGTGATCGAGGCATATGAGATCATAGAAGTACAAAGGACCTTAGATTAATTTTTAATGGAGGAGGTAAAATCCTTTCTTGATAAATACTATAAGCAGTATAACAACAAGGATTTTATCACTGATGATCCCATACAAATTCCACATCGATTTTCTAAAAAACAAGATGTAGAGATTACTGCTTTTTGGACTTCTATCCTTGCATGGGGACAGAGAAAAACGATTATAAATAAAGCCACCGAGTTATTTAATCTAATGGATAACAGTCCGCATGATTTTATAATCGGTCATCAAGAAAAGGACTTACAAAATTTTTTATCGTTTAAGCATCGTACATTCCAGTCTGATGACACGTTATATTTTATACATTTCCTCAGACACCATTACCTAAAGTTTGATTCTTTAGAAGAAGCTTTTGTTCCTGATAACCTGACGGATTGTGATACCATATACGATGGCCTAGTGGGCTTTCGCCAATATTTTTTTTCCTTAGAAAACCATCTCCGGCGAACAGAAAAGCATATTTCTTCTCCGCTAAAAAAATCTACTTGTAAACGACTAAACATGTTCCTTAGGTGGATGGTCCGAGAAGATCATAACAGTGTGGATTTTGGGATATGGAAAAAGATAAGGCCGTCACAGTTGATGATTCCGCTAGATGTACATGTAGAGCGAGTGGCCAGGCACATCGGATTACTCACCAGAAAACAAAGAGACTGGAAAGCAGTAGAGGAACTCACGAATAATCTCAGAAAAATAGATCCTTCCGATCCTGTAAAGTACGACTATGCGTTATTTGGGTATGGGGCAAATGAGAAGTAGAAAGCCTAATTTTCAAATTTCTAAACTTTATCAATTTGACTGCATCGGATAAGTATTAGTACTTATGACCAAATGCTATAGTTTCACTACTTATTTTTTAAGGATGTTATTTTACCTTTTATCCTGTTTTGTCATTTCGACCGCAGCGGAGAAATCTTTAATCTTTTAACCTAAATTAATTTTCAACAATTCGCAGTCATTACCTCACAATCAATTTTTGATACATCACCTGCTCTTTACTTGATATATTAATAAAATAAACTCCACTGACTATGTTTGATAAATCAATATTATTCTTCTTTTGACCAATAACGGTATAGTGTACTTTTCTTCCTTCTACATCGTATAATTCTACTATTAAAGATCGTGATTCTTGTTGTGTA
>CALLXF010000038.1 GCA_938015805.1 uncultured Saprospiraceae bacterium
TGCGGTTTAGGAGACATAGGACCGTGGGAACAAGAAATACAAGGCAACTGTGTAGTTTGCCCGGACGACCTGACACAAACTTACGAGATAGATGCTCATCCCGGTGCTGTAAATTATTATTGGTATATCGATGATGCAGAGGAAGGTACCGCAACTCAGCCTGCTTTGATAGAAACATTTACTTTCGCAGGACCTGGCGAATACGAATTATGTATAGACGTAGACAACAAGCCATGTATCCAGCAAGATGAAGACCCTGAGCCATTATGTAAAACCGTTACCGTTCTAGATAACTCAGCAAATGCTGGAGATATTTCAGCTACCACTAGTCCATCGTGCCCAGACGAGACTATAAATTATAGCATCACTGGATTTACGGATGATCCACTTTTTGAGCAGTGGATTATATTGACCGATGATACAGGAATGATCATAGAAGCATCTGAGGGCACTAGTGGATCTTACACAGAAGATGAGTGTATTACGTACACGGTATACAGTTATAATTTTTACAGCGACAGCATTATGATCGATCCAGTCGTAGGTGGAAATGTAAATGATTTTGAAGAGTGCATGAGTTGCTTTTGCGATTTTACATCTTTAGATATTACATGGGAAGATACGGAAGCTCCGACTTTTGATGCTCCTCCTGCAGATGCCACAACGGATTGTTTGGATGATTTTGGGGCAGTGGGAGAAATTGCTTTTACGGATAATTGCCTAGGAACTGGCATGGTCCAGGGTACAGAAACCGGTTCGGCTACCTTATGTGATGGAGGTATGCTCACACGTACATGGACGGTAATGGATAGCTGTGGTAATGAGACTACTCATACTCAGACTGTTACAGTAAATCCGATTCCCATCGCAGATTTTATCGATGTCCCCGCTGATGAGACACTCAGTTGTGCAGATCAGCTAAATGGAGATGTAGACATAGATTATACTAACAACTCCACTGGTTCCTGTCTGATCATGGGAACGGTTACAGGCACTACACCAGATGCTGTAGATATCTGTGGAGGTGATCTTACCTATACTTGGGAATTTACAGATCAGTGCGATCGAGTCATTACCCATACGCAAGTCGTCACCATAGACCCGCCTTTGCCTATTGAATTTTTAGATGTACCTGATGACGTCACGATTACTTGTGACGACTTACCGTTTACACCTGTAGACTTAGATTATTCTAATATGGATATAGGTGACTGTCTGAGATCAGATACTGGTATTAGTCCTACCTCTGTAGGTATGCTCGATATTTGTGGTGATCAGATAACGTTTACATGGTCGATTACTGATGATTGTAATCGGACTTTTGATACTATGCAAGTTGTTACCCTGGAAGATACAGAAGACCCTGTTTTTACTTCTACTCCTGACGACATCACCTACGATTGTTTTTCTGAAGTTCCGACCGCAGAAGATTTAGAATGGACAGATAACTGTGATGGTAGTGGACTAGTCAGTGCTACAGAAACGGGAACCATAGATGTATGTACCGGAGGAGAGATCATGAGGACATGGGAATATACAGATATGTGTGATCTAACGGTAACACACACCCAGACGATTACTGTAAATCCTCGACCAGATGTAGAGTGGATTACTACCCTTCCTACAGATGTCACAGTCGTTTGTGGAGAAACCGTTCCTGCTGCGATTCCGTTAGATTATTCTAATAATGCAGTAGCTGATTGTTTACAAGAAGGAACCATTACAGCTATGGAATCTGGTGCATTAAATATTTGTGGAGATCAGATCGTTTATACCTGGGAATTTACTCCTGAATGCGGACCAGTAATAAACCATACCCAGACCATAACGTTAGAAGATACAGAGTTTCCAGAATTTACAGATCCTCCTGCTGATGAGACTTTTGATTGTTTTTCTCAAGTACCTAGTTCTACCGATTTAGAGTGGACGGATAATTGTGATGGATCGGGAGTGGTCAGTCCGACGGAGACAGGTACGATAGATGAGTGTACTGGTGGAGAAATTACGCGTACCTGGGAGTATACAGATATGTGTGATAATACCACTACGCATATGCAAGTGATCACTGTAAATCCTAGACCCGATGCAGAATGGACCTCCGATTTACCGGAAGATCTTACTGTAAATTGTGGAGATGCTATAGATCCGGCGGTTTCTTTGGATTATTCTAATTTGGCTGTAGCCGAATGTTTACAAGAAGGAACTGCAGATCCTACGGAAGAAGGAACTCTAGTCGTATGCGGCGATCAGATTATAAGAACGTGGGAATTTATTCCAGAATGTGGACCTACCCTTACTCATACTCAGACTATTACATTACAGGATATAGAATTTCCAGAATTTGTAGATCCTCCTGCTGATGAGACCATAGAATGCTACCTCGATGTAGTGGATGGTGTCGATCTAACCTGGACGGATAACTGCGACGGGATGGGTATGGTTAGTTATACAGAAACAGGTCTTGTAGAAGATTGTGATGGAGGAGAGCTTACGCGAATGTGGACCTATACAGATATGTGTGATAATACAACAACACATACTCAAGTGATAACGGTAACCCCTACTCCTGAAGCCATGTACTTAGATCCTCCAGCTGACGAAACAGTCAGTTGTGCAGACACTCCTACGATGGCAGAAGACCTCATGTATACCAATAACGAAACTAATAATTGTCTAATAGAAGGAACAGTAAGTCCTACTATGGATGGAACATCAGACTTGTGTGGAGGAGAACTAATTTTTACTTGGGAAGATATAGATCAGTGTGACAGAGTGATAACACATACCCAGACCGTTACTGTAGAACCAACACCAGAAGCAAGCTTTACTGATCCACCAGATGACATAACGGTTAGTTGCGAAAATGTACCGACCACATTTGATGATCTCATGTATACAAATGGTGAATCCGGAGACTGCCAAATAGAAGGTATGGTAACTCCGACCCAAGCTGGAACTGTAGATGCTTGTGGTGGCGAATTAATTATATCATGGGAATTTACAGATGCATGTAATCGGACCATTATGCATGACCAAACAATTACAGTCGATCCTGCACCGCCAGCGGCTTTTGTAGATTTACCTGCAGACATGACTATAAATTGTAGTGAAGTCCTAGATACACCTCCCTCTTTAGATTATACAAATGGTCTAACTGGAGATTGTCAAATAGAAGGAACTATAATCGCTACCCAATCCGGGAACACAGATGAATGTGGAGGAACCATAATCTATGATTGGATATTTACAGATGACTGTGGAAGGACAATCAGTCATGCTCAGGTCATCACCGTAGAGCCTGCAGCTCAGGCTGATTTTCTGGAATTTCCAGATGACATAACCATCTCCTGTGATCAACTTCCTTTTACAGCACAAGACTTAGCTTATACAAATAACGAAACTGGAGATTGCGAAATATCAGGTACGGCAAATCCTACAGAATCAGGAAACGCTGATGAGTGCGGAGGTCTACTTACTTTTACTTGGAACTTTACCGATGATTGTAATCGGACAATTATACATATACAAAATGTAACAGTGGATCCTGCAGCACCTGCAACTTTTGATAGTGCACCAGCAGATGTTACCATTACATGTGACGAGGCTGATGATCCGATTCCCACACTGAGTTATACTAACAACCAGTCGGGAGTATGTCTTATTTCCGGAAATGCCATTCCGACTGTAACAGGTGGATATGATTTATGTGGAGGCGAATTTACAGTCACATGGGAATTTATAGATAATTGTGATCGGGAAATATCCCATACACAGATTATTACTGTAGATCCTACACCAGAAGCTTCTTTTGTAAATATACCTCCAGATGAAGTGATCGATTGTGATCAGGTAAGTACTGCCTTACCTGAACTAATTTATGATAATGGAGAAGATGGAGATTGCGAGATTCAAGGAACAGTAGAGGCTTTCCAGTCAGGGTTCTATGATCAGTGCGGAGGAGTCATCGTATACTCTTGGAGTTTTACAGATGACTGTGGTCGTACTATTACTGCAAGCCAGGAGATTACTATTTTATCTGCTCCACCAGCTGCATTTTTAGATGTTCCTGACGATATCACAGTGCTATGCGATGAACCAGATTATGTAGCTCCATCCTTAGACTATACAAATGGACTGCTAGGTATTTGTGAGATTTCTGGATCTGATCAACCCAGCGAAATTACTAATGGAAATATAATAACTTACTTATGGTCATTTACTGATCCTTGTTCAGGTATTACCTTAGAAGAAACACAAGAGGTCACCGTAGCTATAGAGCCAGATATTACGATTGACCCAGCAACTGTTGTCATTTGTGAAGGAGATGACTATGATCTAGATGATGTAATTATCACTGAGCTTAATGGATCTACGATAAGCTATACGTGGCATACTGGAAATCCTCCTAATAACTCTAACGAAGTAGACGAAAACATAGTCTCCCCTACTGACGAAACGATTTATTATGTTTTTGCCGAAAACGAATTTGGGTGTACTGATATAGATCTTTTTGTGATAGAAGTGGATGAAGCTGTTTTTGCGGGCGATGATGGATCAGGCTCTGTCTGTAGTGACGAAACAGGAGTAGACTTGTTTACATTCTTAAATAATGTAACAGACTTTTCTGGTACATGGACTGTACCTGCAAACTCAGGTATTAATGTAAGTAACCCGATGTCGGTAAATTTCAATTCGGTAGCTCCAGGTGTTTACGTACTCACATATACGATACTGAGTGGAAATTCATGTCCAGAAGTATCTGCATTTGCAACAGTAGAAGTTTTTGAACCTATAGAAATTTCAATCTCAAGTATAGAGTGTAGTATGGATCAGAATTTCTATACAGTAACTATAAATACTGGAGGAGCAACTATAGGTGTTAATGCAGGTACATATACAGATCTAGGAAATAATATGGCATCTATTAGCGATATTCCTATTACTACTACACTGACTATAGATGCTACAGATGTCTCTACGATGTGCTCTGATCAGCTCATTATAAATCCACCTAATTGTGATTGTCCAGATATAGATCCCCCAGTTGCAGATACAGTAGATCCGATTTGTGGTAGCGACAGTCCGATAACCTTATCCGTAACTGTCGGCACTGACGAAACGGCAAACTGGTACGATAGTCCGTCAGGAGGTACTCTTCTGGCCTCTATGACTACCACATACCAATTTATGGAAACAGCTCCTGGCACATACACTTACTATGTCGAAACGCAGAGCACTACTTTTCCTGATTGTGTAAGTTTAACATTGACGGAAGTCACAGTACAAATCGCCGACAATCCTAATGCCATAAACGCTACCCTATCTGAGTGCGATGATGACTATGATGGATTTACTACTTTCCAACTTACTGATGCAGAAAACAGTATCGGAGGTACCAATAATTTTACTTATTCTTATTTTATTTCATTGGCTGATGCCGAATCAAATACGAACCCTTTAAGTACCACTTATCAAAATACAACCGTAAATAATCAGACTATTTATGTTCAGGTGACTAATTCCTTTGGATGTATATCCATAATCGAATTAAACTTAGAAGTACTCAGTATTCCATTTATAAATGCTGAAGTAGTCGATGAAATATGCTTAGGAGATGAAAATGGTTTTGTTGTCCCTAATGCAAATGGAGGTACAGGCGTTATCCAACTGAGTATAGACGGTGTCACCTATGTGGTGGTAGATAGTTTTACTAATTTAGCTCCTGGAGATTACACCATTTTTGCGATCGACGAAAACCTCTGTACATCAGAGCAAGAAATTACTATATCCCAAGGCCTAAATTTATTACTTGACGAGTTTACATTTACGTGTTCTGATAATGGAACAGATACAGATCCTGCAGACGATATTTATAATGTAAACTTTAATATTAGCACAAATAATAGTACAACTAATGGGTATACCGTTTATCTGGATAATGGAGAGAGTGGAACCTTTACATATGGTGCGGCACAAACTATAGAATTACCAGCAGACGGAAGTACAGTAACCATAAGATTTGAGGATGACGATACGGGCTGTAGTATAGAGCAAATAATAGGACCATTAAATCCTTGTTCCACAAACTGTACAGTGGACTTTACTACATTAGATGTGGTGTGTAATGGAAACGGTACAGACTCTGACCCTTCTGATGATTTCTACGATATTACGATAAATGTAATAGGAGCAAATGCCAGTTCTAATAATACGTACAATGTATTAATCAACGGAACAGTTACTTATAACTTTACCTACGAACAGGATGAGACATTTACTCTTCCAGCTGATGGAACCAGTCCCGTGATATCTATCGTGGATAATGAAGATAGTCAGTGTCAAAACAACATGACTATCGGGCCTTTAAATTCTTGTAGTGATTTATGTATTATGATCGCTGATGTTGTCTCTAGTATTTGTGATAACCAAGGAACAGAAAATGATATCGATGATGACACCTATACGATAGAGATTATCGTCGGAGGTGCCAATGTGAGCGGAGGATGGAGCTCTACCGATGGAAATTATTCCGGTAATTACGATGAGGTCATTGTGTTTGGTCCGTTTTTAATATCTGATGGGAATATAAGTATAGAGATCGTGGATAACGATGACCCGGATTGCATGACTTTTGTAGAAGCCGTTGCCCCTCCTCCTTGTTCTGCCCCTTGTGATATAGAAATGGTGGATTTAGTTATAGGCGATTGTGACGATAATAATACCGGGATGGTAGAAACAGATGATTTTTATTCTATTAGTTTTCAGGTAAATGTAAATGATGGTACTACTAATCAGTTTATCGTAGAAATAGATATGGCACAGTACGGTCCATTTATGTATGGAGATATTATTACTATAAATAATTTACCATCTGATGGAGCTACTCTGATGGCAAGCATCACGGATATTACCTTTGGACAATGTGTCACAGATTTTACCTTTACATCACCTCTACCGTGTAGCTCATGTAACCAAACAGTAGAAGCTGGAAATCCAGTACAGCTAGATTGTACTAATACTTCTACTATTCTTAATGCAGTAACCACAGACCCCGCAACATTTGTATGGTCTGGGCCTAACTTCTTTTTTGCAGATATGCAACAAGCCACTGTAGGAGCTCCCGGAACATACATCGTAGAGGCTACTTTTGATGATGGATGTACAGCCATAGACTCCGTACAAATCACTGTAGATGATGATATTCCGATCGCTAATGCAGGACCAGATCAGTTTATTACTTGCGAGATAGACTCTGTTACTTTTGCAGCTATCGTTAGTAATCTTAATAATATACAAGTAATCTGGACCGACGAAAACGGAACTCTCATTACTAATGATCTAGAATTTACTACCGATATACTCGGAACTTATAACTTACAGCTGATCGACACATTAAACAATTGTTCCTCAGCAATCGACCAAGTCATTCTTTCCGAAAACACTAATGAACCAGCAGCAATTATTTATGCGGATCCTGGAAACCAAATCGATTGCATCGTGGCAAGTATCACATTGACAAACGAAGAGGAAGAAGGCGTCGTATACAACTGGACGTTTAATGGAAATACAACAGATGCATTGCCTCTGATCATAACGGAACCAGGAATGATAGAATTATTTGCACTGGATACATTGACAGGTTGTACTAATTCTGAACTACTCAATATTGTAGACATTCAGGACTTCCCTATCGCAATGATTGATCCTGCTGATACCTTAGACTGTGTAAACGATGTCGTAACACTTACAGCTTTTGATCAGCAAATCGATGATAATATAGTCTATAACTGGTATGATGCTAATGATAATCTCATTGCATTAGAAACCACTTCTATAGAAGTGCTATCTGGAGGGTTATATTATTTAGAAGCTGTCGATACAACTAACAACTGTTCTAATAATGATTCCATATTTGTAGAGAGTCTAGTCGACCTCCCAGAAATAGAAGCTGGAGAAGATCAGTCGCTAGGATGTGGAGAAACCGAGACCACAATCACCGCAACCTTAGCAGGAAATCTCACTGATTTTGAAATCAATTGGACTTCTAATAATGGCGTGATCACATCTGGAAATGATAATCTAAATATATCAGTAGAAGGAGAAGGTCTGTATATTATTAATGTACTAAATACGATCACTTCTTGCGAGACTACAGATAGTGTATATATTTCTACTAGCGAAAATCTAGCAGGCGTAGATCTTACAGTTCAAGACATAAACTGTCATGGTGAGAATAATGGCTCAGTTATAATCGAACAAGTAGCTGGAGGCGTATCTCCTTACACCTATTCTCTTAACGGTGGTGGTTTCGAACTAATAGATAATTTCTCTGGATTGACACCGGGAGATTACGACTTAGAAATTATGGATGCTAATGGGTGTTCCTTGGATACATCATTTGTAATAATCGAGCCTGAAGAAATAGATCTGGAACTATCGGCTGATATAGAAATTATTGCGGGAGAGGAAACCCAATTACAAGCAACGGTAAACTTTGATGATATAAGTTCGATCATCTGGAGCCCGTCATCAGGCCTCAGCTGCACCGATTGTCTAGACCCTATCGCTTCTCCGACAACGACTACTAATTATACCGTAACTATAACGGATAGTAATGGGTGTCAGGTGATACAGACTGTGATTATCAGAGTTCAGCAGATAGAAATACAAGTCTATATTCCTAATATTATCTCTGCAAATGGAGATAATAACAATGATCGCTTTACGCTATTCTCAGATGATAATGTAGAGGTAATCGAGGAGATGTATATTTTTGATAGATGGGGAGAGATGATATTCTCTACGGAAAATATACCACCTAATGATCCACAATTTGGCTGGGATGGTAAATTTAAAGGAGAAGCAGTAGTTCAAGGAGTTTATGTCTATCTGATCAAAGTCAGAAATACGGATCAAACAAATGATAAATTTCAAGGAAATGTGACTGTCGTCGAATAGTAAGGATTTGGTAATTTGTATTAGCTATTGGTAAATTAGTTAGAAACGGGTTATTGTTATTAGTTATTGGGGCTAGGCTTAAAGTCCTTATCGATCTCTAATCGGGCTAATAATAGTTGCCGTTTCTTTATATAAAAAAGAGAAATATTTTCATTCTCGATTATTACAAATTTTCGGTATTACCAGGGTCCTTCTTTTGTTATATTAATGAACTTACCACTCTCCAGACGATAGGCTCCCCCATAACCAACAAACCAAAGTCTTTCTTTTTGATCTTCAAATATTTGAAATACTACAGGTCCTTTGTTGTTTTCTGGCTTTTTAAATTGGATTATTTTTTGACTATCATAAGTGTATAAATAATGCTGATTTAAAACGAACCAAATTATACCGTCATTATCCTCTACTAAACATCCTATCCCTTTCCCTATATCTGGGATATTACTTGTTATATTAATAATATGATTTCCATCCATTTTGTAGAGCCCCTCTTTTGTCGAAATCCATAATCTACCATTCCTATCTTCAATTATTTCATTCACAAAATTCGTTTGCAAACCAACTTTTTCAGAGACGTTGGTTAATATATTATCTGTAAATTTAAAAAGTCCCGCATTGGTGCAAAACCAGATATTCTCTTTGCTATCTTCCATAATGCAATGAACCATTTTTTTGCTTGATATTCCTAGCGTTGTATCTACCTCTCCTTCGGGTAATTCGAAATTTGTAAATTTTTCTCCATCAAACTTGCATACACCTTCGATTGTGCCTATCCAGACTGTACCCTCTGCGTCTATTTCAATATTCCAAACATCATTACTTATTAGACCATCTGACTCATAATAATTAGTAACTTCTTTAGCAGTGACACAACTAATCCCGTCGGTATGCCCTATCCAAATTTTACCATCCTTACCTTCCTTAATGTCTTTTACGGTTACTCTTTTACCTGACTCACTTTTTATACCATCAACAGAGGTAAGTATATTATCAGCATATTTAAAAGCTCCACCTTGAGTCCCAAACCAAATATTTCCCTTACTATCTTGAAACATCATTCTTACCACTTGACTTATCTGTTCCTTAGGCTTTTTACTATCTGGTGTTAGATCATGAATCAATACTGGATGTAACACTTCTATGTTCTGATGATTTGTTCTGTTTTCTTGTCCATTACAACATGATATCAGAATAGTCAGAGGTATGATAATCAGTGTTCTTATTTGGTCAAATGATATTTTTCTTTTTTTCATTTTTCTGATTATTCTAATTTGTAAGTGCTCATTTTTTTTATCTCAAAAGTCATTTAATCTCCTACAAAATTCCTTATACTCCACGGATCTCAAATATCCGAATTACACTTTAACTATAGTCATAAATGCCTTATGGAAAACGGATACATCTTTTCAAGAATATAATTCAAACTAATCAAGAGCCTGACGTACTATGGTTTCAGCTTTATCGTATACCTAGTAATAATAGTAATCGTAAATTACTTAAGTCTATTTACTTTTTGCTACAGTGTATCGAGCGTATAATGATTATAAATAAGAGTAGAAGCAAATAATAAAGTCAAAAAATGTTTTAATAAAAACCTACTCGGATTAAATTTGTTGTAATGAGGTAAACGGAATTACTCCGATTTATAAATTATCAAAAAAAGAATTATGTTATCAAAAACTGTACAAGCCGCCTTAAACGAACAAATTAGAATAGAAGCAGAATCTTCTCAAGTCTATCTTGCGATGGCTTCATGGGCAGAAATCCAGCCTGGTATCAATAATGTAACGGAGTTCTTTTACAAGCATAGCGACGAGGAGCGTATGCATATGCTTAAGCTAATCCACTTTGTAAATGAGAGAGGAGGATTTGCAACAGTTCCAGCATTACCACAACCTCCATTAACTTTTCCATCTATAAAACATGCTTTTGCCGCTCTTTTAAAACATGAAATATTTGTATCCGAGAGCATTAATAACTGTATCGACATCGCCTTAGCAGAAAAGGATTATGCGACTCATAATTTTCTACAATGGTATGTAGCGGAGCAGATAGAAGAGGAAGCATTAGCGAGAACTATGAATGATAAATTAGAACTCATAGGCGATGATAAGAGTGGACTTTATTTATTTGATAAAGATATCCTTACAATTAGTATTGCGGGTGCTTAATCGTTAGACTGGTATTTTTAAGATTTAAATTTTAGATCTTTAGCACTTAGACATCTGTTGTTTAGTGCACACATGTTTTACAAATGCACAACATTCTATTCATTTATAATTAGATTAGGTGAAATTTATTTGGCCTAAAATAGGATTAACCATTCTTTAAATAGGACCCATTCTAAGATGTAAAACCGGTAAATAGATAATAGGATATTATGATTTCCTAATGTCTATATTCCCATTTATTCTAAATCTTAGATCGTTATATCATTACACATGCTGATCAAGTAAAATGACATTTCCATCAGGATCAGAAATCATTAAACTCGCCGGACCTGTAGAACTTTCGTCTACTTTGTTATCTATCGAGATATCATGGGATAATAAATGACTCTGAATTTTACGGATATCATCAAAACCGTCTATCGTTTGAGCACTCTGATCCCATCCAGGATTAAAAGTCATGATATTACCTGTAAACATACCGTGGAATAATCCTACCAGAGTATCTCCAGATTTCATAATGAGATAATTTTTTTCTGACTGATCTACAAAAACATCAAACCCTAATTTTACATAAAAGGCCTTCGATACTTCTAAATCTTTTACACTAAGGCTTATGGAAAATGCACCTAACTTCATCCTGGAATAATTTTTAGTTTACTTTAAGATAATGGTTTTTGCGTATTATAATTTTACCAATTCATTACCTCTTATCCATGAAGTAATCCATATGGCGACAAGAAAAAAAGCAGGAGACATAAAATTAGTAAAAGCTGGATCTGAGTGAGCCATGTGGAATAATATGGCACCTCCAAAATATGCACTAAGTAAAACCGTGCCTAGCTTATACGTTCTCGGAACAATAAATAAAATTACCGAAACCAGCTCTCCTACTCCTATAACTCTAATCCAATCAGCAATATGAGCAGTACCCATCTCTGTATTGATGTTTTCTATTCCTCCAAATAATTTTACTCCAGCACTCATGAGTAGCATAGCTGATATAATTCCAGTGGCTAACCAGCCAATATTTTTTCTTGTAAGATATTTCATATTAGTTTATTTTCTGAGTTGTTATATATGGTGAAGATAGTCAAATTGGCGAAAGCCAAATAGATACAAAAACTATAATCACTTGACTTGATATAAGTGTTTTAAATGATACCTAACTCTTTTGCCTTATCATGCATAAACGATAAAGCCGCATCTTTATCGTTAGGAATATATCCATCCAAAATGGCTTCCCTAATCGCATTTTTTATATCCCCTACTTTACGACATGGAGATAAACCAAAGGTATTCATAATCTCTTCTCCACTTACAGGTGGCTGCCAGTTACGTAAATGATCTTTTTCCTCAACTTCGATCAACTTCTTTTGGACCAGTTCATAATTCTTAAGATAACGTTTAACCTTTTTTTCGTTTTTAGAGGTAATATCTGCTTTACACAAAGTCATCAATGCTTCGATATCATCTCCCGCATCAAATAATAGTCGTCGTATAGCCGAATCCGTAATATCCTCCTTAGTCAAAGAGATAGGACGTAAATGCAGTCTAACCAGCTTTTGGACAAATTTCATTTTATGATCCAGCGGAAGTTTTAATCGCTTAAAAATACGAGGAACCATAGAAGCTCCTAAAGCCTCATGTCCGTGAAAAGTCCAGCCATGATCTACCACAAATCGCTTAGTCGGAGGCTTTGCAATATCATGCATGATCGCCGCCCATCTAAGCCAAAGATCGGAAGAGTTAGCAGCTACATTATCTAATACTTCTATTGTATGATAAAAATTATCCTTGTGGCCGATTCCATCCCTGATCTCCACTCCATATAGCTTCTGTAATTCAGGGAAGATATTTTCTAGTAATCCGCTATCAAAAAGCAACTTAAAACCTATGGAAGGTTTTCTACTAAGTATAATTTTATTGAGCTCTGTAATAATGCGTTCTTTAGATACGATATTAATCCGATTTCTATATTTCCCTATGGCTTCAAAAGTTTTAGGATGTATCTTAAAATCGAGTTGCGTTGCAAACCGTATCGCACGTAACATCCTAAGCGGATCATCCGAAAAAGTTTTTTCTGGATCCAATGGAGTACGGATTATTTTTTTCTCTAAATCCATCAGTCCGTTAAAAGGATCGATGATGGATCCATAGTCTTTGTCGTTTAAACTTACGGCTAGTGCATTTATAGTAAAATCTCTACGATTTTGGTCATCTTCTAGTGTTCCGTTTTCTACGATCGGTTTACGACTATCAGATCGATAAGACTCTTTACGTGCTCCTACAAATTCGATCTCTAAATCTTTGTGCTTAAGCATAGCCGTCCCAAATCTGCTATACACCGTTACTCGCGGAATAGGTCTAAGATAAGAAGCAAGTTGCTGAGCTAATTTTATACCACTCCCGAGACAGACGATATCTAAGTCTTTTGACTGCCGAGAAATCAGACGATCTCTTACATAACCGCCTACGATATAGGCAGGATAATTTAGCTCTTTAGAAGAGAGGGTGATCAGCTCAAAAATCTTTTTCTCGTATGACTCTATTCTAAATAGCACGTATTACTTCTTTAGGTTAAGCTGGCACTTGCATACCATATCGCTCCACGATGGAATCTAATATCTCAAAAATCACATTAGGATCATCCTGCGTAACCAGCTGACCTCGGATCGGTTTTATTTCTCTTAATCCTCTAAAATACTGACTGTAATGACGACGCATTTCTAGCACTCCTAATTTTTCTCCTTTCCACTCGATTCCATGTTTAAGGTGACGTTTACATACCGCAACTTTCTCTTCTATGGTAGGTGGATCTAATATTTCCCCAGTCTCGAAGTAGTGTCTGATTTCTTTAAATATCCATGGGTTCCCGATACTAGCTCTACCGATCATGATACCATCTACTCCATATCTGTTTTTATAAAGTTCTGCTTTTTGTGGAGAATTTATATCTCCATTTCCAAAAATGGGTATGTGTATCCGAGGATTGTTTTTTATAGCTCCGATCTCTGACCAGTCTGCCTCTCCTTTATACATTTGCTTACGCGTACGTCCATGAATACTCAGTGCTTTTATTCCTACATCCTGTAATCGCTCCGCTACCTCTTGTATATGTATGGTATCCTTATTCCATCCTAACCTGGTCTTCACTGTAACGGGTAAAGAGGTGGCATTTACAATATGTTTTGTCAGCTCTACCATACGGGGAATATCTTGTAAGATTCCGGCACCTGCCATTTTACAAACTACCTTTTTTACTGGACACCCAAAGTTAATATCTAGCACTTCAGGCTTTGCCTCTTCTACAATTTCTGCCGCTCGTTGCATAGAGTCTATCTCCGCCCCAAATATCTGTATCCCGATCGGACGCTCATCATCATAAATATCTAATTTCTGCACACTTTTAGTCGCGTCTCTAATCAGTCCTTCCACAGAAATAAATTCTGTATACATCATGTCACATCCCTGCTCTTTACATAATGCTCTGAATGGAGGATCACTTACATCCTCCATTGGCGCAAGCAAAAGAGGAAACTCTCCTAATTCTACATTTCCGATTTTTACCATAAAGTAAAATTACGCTATTAATAAATAGCCTATTTCTTATAAAAAATAGATAATACCGATTAGTCCCACTCCTCCTAAAACGATGGTATAAGGGAAAGCCATCTTTACCATTTTTCCGTAAGATAAATTGATCAATGGAGCAAGTGCTGAAGTCAGTAAAAACAAAAATGCTGCTTGACCATTTGGGGTCGCTACACTAGGAAGATTAGTTCCAGTATTTACGGCGATAGCTAATTTTACATACTGCTCTCTTACGGCTGCTATTTCTTCGGCTGACATTGTACTCGAAGCAAACGCTTGTTGTAATTCATTTATGTAAACCGTTGCCACAAATACATTATCACTAATCATGGATAATATACCATTAGCAAGATAAAATAATGCAGGTTGCTGAGAAGGATCTTTGGCTAATGCCCAATCGATTATAGGACTAAATAAATGCTGATCATGAATCATCGCAACGATTACAAAAAACACTACTAATAATCCTGTAAACGGCAAAGCTTCCTCGAATGCTTTACCTAAACTATGCTCTTCTATGATCCCCATAAATGCCGTCTGTATAATGATCAAACCGAGACCGATCAATCCTACAGATGCAACATGTAAAGCGAGAGCCAATATTAATAATATCGCTGATACTGCCTGAACGATTAAGGCGTATTTTTCTTTCTTAGTCATTTTAGACTCCATCTCATCCGTATAGTTTTGGATAATTCCTCTTGCGACTTCTGGTAATTCTCCTCCGTATCCAAAAACTTTAGTCTTTTCTAATATGATCGTAGTAATTAGACCACAAACTAATACAGGTATTGTGATCGGAGCCATATGAGTGAAAAATTCGATAAAGTTCCAGCCCATCCGATCTGCAATCAATAAGTTCTGAGGCTCTCCTACCTGAGTACATACACCACCTAATGCTGTACCTACAACTCCATGCATAATCAGACTTCTTAAAAATGCTCTAAATTCTTCTAGCGTATCTCCGCTCAGTTCTTTGCGATCTAACACTCCACTATCATCATAATCTGCCGAACTGGAATGTATCTTATGATATACACCATAGAATCCTACGGCTACACTGATAAGGACAGCAGTTACTGTAAGTGCATCTAAAAATGCTGACAGGAATGCTGATAAGAATACAAAGAGAAGAGATAGGACGATCTTAGATTTTACTCTTGTAAAAACCTTACTAAAGATATACATGAGTAATGGCTTCATAAAATATATGCCAGCTACCATAAAGACTAGAAGTAAAATAACCTCTAAGTTTTGTTCCACTTCATGATAAGCCTGATGCGGTGTAGTCAGTTGTAAGGCAAGTGCTTGTATAGCTAGTAAACCTCCACTCTGTAAAGGATAACATTTAAGAGCCATAGCTAGCGTAAAAATAAATTCTCCGATAAACACCCAAGCGGTAATGGTCGGTCCGACGGTAAAACACAGGATCACATTGAGGATTAAAAACCCGATCATGGTCTGTTTAAACCATTTTGGACTATTGCCTAAAAAATACTCGAACATGGATGATAATTTTTGGTAAAATCTATTTTAAAATTGGATTATATCGCAGCAAAAATAGGATTTTTCCGTCAATCCCTAAGCCATTTTTTGAGTATCCAGGTTTATCGCTATATCACCCCAGATATCAGCTAAAATTTTTAGATTAGAACCTGTAAATAATAGCTCCACAATATCAAAGTTATCTACAGTAATATGTCCTTTAATACCATCAGGAAGATCAATTTTTTGCTCCTGCTTTAGGTAATTAGACACTATTTCTTTTAGTTTTTTATCCAGTTGGGACTGAATGGCGTCCTCTATTTTTTGCTTCATAACCCCGTTAATCATCCAATTTATACCTTTAGACAGGAGTCCTTTTTGTTCCATCTCTAGACGTAAATCATCCAATATTAATGAATGGTTGTCTTTTACAAAGCGAGGTGTAAAAAACATTGTGACCATACCATTGTATAAACCAGTTACCTCGAGATATAAAATAAACTGAGAGTCCTGACCATCTAAAGTAATATTAGTGATCTTTAGATTATCGCGTAATTCTATTTGTGGAACTCGCTTAGCTAACAATCTGTTTAGCTCTTCTTTATCTAAACATATCGGCAAGGTAATGTGTGATGTACTCATTTTTGCGTGGTTGGCAGGATAATTGTCATATTATAATAAATAATAATGTATTAACGAGTCATGCACTCGTAAACCGCAGTCAAAAAACCAATTTTTCTTCATCTTTAAATCAGTAGACATGCGTAAATTAAACAAATATCTTTATTTCTTAGTTCTTGGAATTTTACTTTCCTCATTTACTTTTAATAACAATCCTAACTTAGCTGAGGCTGACATTATTATGGTAAGTGTTTTTGACTCTCCTTCTTTATCTTTTAAAATTCAAAAAAGTATGTCGGAGGAAGTCGTTACTACTGCTTTTCATTCGGATCGGAATGATTTCCAGTTATCTACTTTAAAGAATATAAGATTTGTTCAAGTATTTAGTCAAGATGGCAAACTAGAATATCAGCTTCCCGTAGAAACAACAGAGCTACATCTGAATATAAACGATTTTGAAGTAGGAGTAAACCGAGTCGCTATGATGTTTGATCATACTGAAGAATTAACTTTTGCAGATCTAGAAAAAAAATAGTTTATAATACAAAGAGTTTTACAAAAGCCTTCGTTAAAAAATTTAGCGAAGGTTTTTTTTATACACTGTGTTTTGGATTCTATTAGACATAAAAAAGTAGTTTCTTTTCTATTTTATTAAATCTAATTAATTCGACACTCCTATTGGCGTAAGCCAAAAGTGAAATAAAAAGAAATTAAAAAGGCCCTCATCTAGATATACTAAATGAGGGCCTTGTAAATTAAAATCAACGGTATTATTCCATTTTTATCATCTGCTTACTGATCTGGATATCACCGATAGTTATCGTGTAGTAATACACTCCTCCTACGGGGATAT
>CALLXF010000039.1 GCA_938015805.1 uncultured Saprospiraceae bacterium
TAAATTCATAGTATTTTTTGATCTTTAGAAAAATAATAATTTTAAATTCCAATCGCAAAGGTACAGTAAAGGCATGCAAATAAAACCAACTAGGTAAAAAACTAATTGTTAATAATTTAGGCACTATGTCGATTTGAGTGGGTAAAAAATATCTATTCCATTCTGATGTACATTTAAGTTCATATTCAAATGCCTCTTTTTCTTTTGCCTTGAAGCAAAAGAAACAAAAATTCAAGACTGTTTTGATTTCTTAACGTTCCTAAATCATTAAAATCCTAAACAAAATAAACTCGCATAAACAGCGGATTCTCACATTATCAATTATACTATCCCATTGGCATATCTTATTCTCAGTATTGCTAGTTTTGCTCAAACACTATTTTGTTTTTAACGGATTTTAAAAAGGTCAATCCACTAAAATCAAAAAGGTCAATCCTTGCATAACTTAGGATTATACCAAGCATTTAAGCACTCACCCATTCTGATTAACATAGAGCCAACAATATTGATTAGTCTTTGTATAGTAAGTATTTCTTTCTTATTCCCAAAAATGCGTTAAGATCCTCTTGCCAGGTAGCTCTTATCTGTTGCCTCGTCATCCCCTTCTCTAACTGCAATCGCAAAGCATCAGAACCAGCCAACTTATCAAAAAAAGCGGTGTTAGTCCAAAATGTAAATCCAGCCTCCATAGAAGAAATATATGCCTGTTCTATATAACTCAAATTGATCTCTTTACGATTTTCTAAAATCTGCATATCAAAATCAAAATAATGCCCTCTACATAGAACATCTTTATGCTTAGGATTAGTAGCTCCAGGCATAGAACGAGGAGTAAAAGAATAAGTTATAGATCCCCATTCTGGATGTCCTAATACTTGAAACTGAGTATCGGTCCCTCTTCCAATGCTAAACGTGGTAGGTTCAAACAAACACAAAGATGGATAAAGCAAAACAGACCTCCTGTTAGGCAAGTTGGGTGATGGCTTTATGGGTAAATCATATCTACTTTGATGCGTGTAGTTTTTACAAGGAATTACAGTTAGCTTACATTGCAGGCTTTCTTTTAACCATCCTTGCCCATTGATCATTTGTGCATACTCTCCTATCGTCATTCCGTATACAATGGGAACTGGATGCATACCTACAAAAGAAACAAACTCTTTTTTGAGTAATGGTCCATCTACATAATGGCCATTAGGGTTAGGCCTGTCTAGAAGTATTAAAGGAATATTATTTTCTGCACATGCCTCCATAACATAATGTAACGTAGATATATAAGTATAGAACCTCACACCCACATCTTGAATATCGAAAACTACAGCCTCTAAACCCTCAAGATCCGCTGATGATGGCTTTTTATTTTTACCGTAGAGTGATATAATTTTTAGCCCTGTTTTCTGATCTATACCGGAATCTATTTTTGTTCCAGCATCCTCTTTTCCTCTAAAACCATGTTCTGGAGCAAATACATGAGAGACATTTATTTTCTGAGAAATCAGATAATCAGCTAAATGTTGCGATTTCACTCGACTCGTCTGATTAACCACCAATGCGACTTTTTTATCCTTTAATAATCCGATATATTTTGATGGATCATCTGCGGCCGGAGCTGGTACTTGTGATGTATTCTTACCCACAGGTTTATTAGATGTGATCACTTCAGATACAGGTGTTAGAATAGCAGCTTTACCACTATTAATGTTATCTCCATTTTTACATGCCAATAAAATGAAAAAGGATACTAAGAGTTTAAACAAATTACATAATTTCATAATCTGAAAGTAATACATTCGCGTAAGCTGGCAAAGAAAAAGATATATACCATTATTGATATCGAGACTACAGGTGGAAAAGCCGATCGAGATAAAATTACGGAAATCGCTATCGTAAAGCATGATGGTGAAAATATCTTAGACAGTTACGAGACGCTCATAAATCCAGAAAGAAACATACCTCCATACATTACACAGATCACAGGAATCGATAACGAGATGGTCGTAGATGCTCCTAAATTCTATGAGGTCGCAAAAAAAATCATAGAAATAACGGAAGGAGCCATTTTCGTAGCTCATAATGTACGATTTGATTACGGATTTATAAAAGCGGAATTTGATCAACTAGGATTTACTTTTTCTAGAAGACAATTATGTACGGTTAGACTTAGTCGTACGACTTTCCCTGGTCTTAAATCTTACAGCCTAGGTAACTTGATTACTCATTTTGGAATTAAAGTAAATGACCGTCATCGAGCTATGGCAGATACAATGGCTACAGTCGAATTATTCCAAAAAATACTCGCTGTCAAAACATCAGAAACTGCCATTAAAGATTTTATAAATAAGGGAATCCGTGAGGCACAATTACCGCAAGGCATAACTCTAGAATATTTACACAAGCTGCCTGAGGAATGCGGAGTATATTACTTTATCAATGAGTACGATAAAATAATATACGTCGGTAAAAGTATCAATATCCAAAAAAGAGCATTCCAACATTTTAGAAGTACAACCGCAAAATCGGCAAAATTAGTACAAAGAGTCAGAAGTATAACTTATGAACTCACCGGAAGCGAACTGGTCTCATATCTATTAGAATCCAGAGATATAAAACGTCTGACACCAGAAATAAACAAAGCGCAGAGATCAAAAACTTACCCTTATTTTATACATCGTTACACAGATGATAATGGGTTTATATGTTTTGAAAGTAAAAAAACCAATCAAAAAAATCTTCTCCATAAAACAGTTTTGAGCTATTACACCTCTAAAACTGCTAGTGAAAATAGTCTCCAATGGATCCGCAAGGAATTTACTTTATGTGATGAAAAAACAGGTATAGGATCTGGAAGAGCTCCATGCTTTAGCCACAGTGTAGGTTTATGTTACGGGGCTTGTTTTTTTGGAGAAGATATAGGAGAATACAATGAAAGAGCAGAAGAAGCTAGCAATGCTTTACAAAAGGTATTTAATGAAAACTTTATAGTAATAGACATTGGTCGAACAGAAGATGAGGCATCTATTATTCTAGTCGAGGATGGCAATTACAAGGGCTATGGATATATTTCTAATGAGGATATAAAATATGGAATAGAAGAGCTCAAAGAAGTTATTAAATACGAACCTATAAATAGAGATGCTAATAATATTATCCGAGGCTATGTTTCTAAACATAAATCCAAACTCAAAATTGTGCCGTTTTAATTTATCAACTGCTGTCTTTTTTCTAAAATCCTTGATCTTCAGAAGCAACTAAATATGGATTCTTACGTCTTAATATAAGTTAGCGTAACCAATATGCACAAAACTATCGCAAGTCTTTTTTTAATAATGACGTCATTCTCATTGGCTTTAAGCCAAAAAGTGCATTATAGCGACTCCATATCCGTGAAATTCTTTATGCTGGATGAGTGTCGTATTTGTCAAAACTATGGACCTGATTTTAAAAAATTATACGACGCCTATGCCAGTGATAGCATATCATTTGTAGGTTATTTCCCTAACTTCTCTTCAAAGAAGAAAAATATCGACAAGTTTAAAAAGACCTTTTCTATTCCATTTGACCTCAAAACAGATTACTATAAAACACAGACTAAAAAATTTGGTGCGGAAATATTACCAACTGTAGTCGTCTATGATGAGAAGAAAAAAATTGTTTTGTATGCGGGTAGAATAGATGATCGGTATCATAAAATAGGAAAGCAAAAACGAGTAATCACCAGTTATGATCTGATAAATGCTCTCGATAGCATTATAGCTGACAAACCTATACTTATTAAAAATACGCAGCCGATAGGTTGTTTTATTAACTTTGCAGATAACATTAGCAATTAAGATATAAAAAATGATTAAACATTTATTTACAGGAGTTCTGATTTCCTTTTTTGCCTTTACGGCGAATGGACAAACCTACACAGAGGATATTGCAGAAATAATATACAATAAGTGTACTACTTGTCACCGAAGCGGAGAGATCGGTCCGATGGCTTTTACTAACTACGATGAAGTAAAACAATGGGCTCAGACTATAAAATTTGTTACACAAACAGGTTATATGCCGCCATGGCAAGCTGATCCTCAGTATTCTAGATTTTTAGGAGAAAATTATTTAACACAAGAAGAAATAAATACAATTAGTGCATGGGTCGACGGAGGTACTGTACAGGGTCCTTCTTCAGCAGAGCCTAACTTACCAGATTTTCCTGATGGTTCTCTATTAGGCGAACCAGATTTAGTTCTAACATTTGCGGAGCCACATACGCACATTGGAAATAATAGAGATGAATATCGATATTTTGTGTTACCCACTGGCCTTACTGAGGATAAGATCATAAAAGCTATAGAGTTTAGACCAGGCAACGCAAAAATCGTCCATCATGCTCTAATGTTTGAGGATACAGAAGGAATCGCTGCAGCAAATGATGCTACTACACCAGAATATGGTTTTGAAGGATTTGGTGGTTTTGGAGATACAGATAATGATTTTGGGATATTAGACCAAAAGCAATATCCCGGTTTTGTACCAGGTCAAAAACCTTTAAGGTTCCCTGATGGAATGGGTCAAACCATGGCAGCAGGTTCAGATTTAGTTATCCAGGTGCATTACGCTCCATGGCCTACCACCGAAACAGATCTAAGCCATGTAAACATATTTTTTGCTGATGAGGATGAGGAAGTAGACCGATTTGTACAGGATAGTATTATGTTGCCATTTAACATACCTCCTTTTGGTTTCAATGGGTTTATAACTTTTACCATGCCTGCAGAAACTGTTAGAGAATTTCATGGAACGATGGTAGTAGAAGAACCTATAAGTATTATGGGTTTATCACCGCACATGCACTTATTAGGTCAAGACTGGGAAGTATGGGTAGAACATACGGATGGAAGTATTACTAAGCTTATAAAAATCCCTGAATGGGATTTTAACTGGCAAGGAAATTACTTTTTACCTAAACTCATTGTTGCGGAACAAGGTGCCATAGTACATGCCGTGGCAACGTATGATAATACTTCAGAAAACCCGAGCAATCCAAATAGTCCTCCTGAATTTGTAGCCTGGGGAGAAGGTACTAATGACGAAATGTATTACCTACCTATCATGTTTGTGCCATATCAAGAAGGTGATGAGAATGTTGTTTTTGATAACGTACTAGGAGTAGAGGAGCAAAACATAAGCATATCAGATGATAAGCTATATCCGGTTTCTCCTAATCCAGTTACCGACCAAGCTTTGGTTCATTTCAACTTAAATAATGCAGGACCGGTAACTATCCAAATAGTAGATATAAATGGAAGAGTTTTAAGAACCTTAAACAAAGAAGAGTTCTTTACAATAGGAAATCATTACATTCCTTTTAAAACAAATAACCTCGACATGGGAACTTACATAATAAGTATCGAGGGGAAAAATTTTAAACTCTCGGAGAAGTTCGTAAAGATCTAATAAGAGAGATATAAACAATTAACATCGAGGCTATCGTTCAAAGCGGTAGCCTTTTTGTATATTCGCTGGCTTAAATAATTAGAAATGAAGAAAAGAATTGCGATTAACGGCTTTGGCCGAATAGGGAGACTTACATTTAGAAATTTACTACTAAACAAAAACGTCGAAGTAGTTGCGATAAATGACTTAACCGATAACGATACCCTTGCTCACTTATTAAAATATGATAGTGCTCAAGGAAAATTTGACGGAACGGTAAGTTCTGATGCTAAATACATTACAGTCAATAGAAAGAAAATTCATTCTTTCTCAGAAAGGGATCCTCTTAACTTGCCTTGGGCTAAGTTAAAAATAGATACCGTTATAGAAGCAACTGGAGTTTTTAGAACTAAAGAAAAATCTGATCTTCATTTACAAGCTGGAGCAAAGAAAGTAGTTCTTTCCGCACCTGCAAAAGGAGAAGGTGTAAAAACGATTGTTAGAGGAATCAATGATAAGAAAATAGGGAAAACGATTTGCCATTTATCAAACGCAAGTTGTACCACTAACTGTTTAGCACCAGTAGTACAGTTACTTGATCAGAAGCTAGGAATCGTAAAAGGTTCTTTAACTACAGTACACGCTTACACTTCTGATCAAAATATACAGGATGCTCCACATAGTGATCTTAGACGAGCCAGAGCCGCTGCAGTAAACATTGTTCCTACATCTACAGGAGCCGCAAATGCACTGGGACTAGTATATCCTAAAATCATAGGTAAATTAACTGCGATGGCCTTAAGAGTTCCAGTGATAACCGGTTCATTAATCGAACTAAACGTACTTGTAAAAAAGAATACTACCGTAGAAAAAGTAAATGCTATTTTTAAATCAGCTTCAGAAAAAAACCTAAAAGGAATATTAGAGTATTGTGACGAACCTATAGTTTCTTCTGATATTATCGGAAATACCCACTCTAGTATTTATGACTCTTTACTTACTACTGTAAATGATAAAAACTTTGTAAAGGTGGTAAGCTGGTACGATAACGAGGCAGGATATTCTGCAAGACTTGCGGAGTTGGTAGCTAGCGTTTAAAAATACATTCATGCAAATAGAAGATATAGACCTAACAGGAAAAAGAGTTTTAGTCCGTGTGGATTTTAACGTTCCGTTATCAGATGATTACAAGATACTCGATGATACCAGGATAGCCAGAGCTCTTCCTACATTAGAGTACCTAAAAAGTAACAATGCTTCTATTATACTTATGTCCCATCTCGGAAGACCTCAGAAAAAATTGAAAGATGATGGATCTGTAAACAAAGTTAAATTTACACTGCGTCATATAGTCGATCATCTTTCTACCGTTCTTAATACCGAGGTATTTTTTACAGAAAGTCCTTTTGGAGAAGACGCTTTAAAAAAGAGCTTAGAGTTAAAAGGAGGTCAAGTACTGCTTTTAGAAAATACCAGATTCCATTTACAAGAGGCTAAAGGTGATTTAGAATTCGCCTCAAGGCTTGCAGCATTAGGTGATGTTTATATAAATGATGCATTTGGGACAGCCCACAGAGCTCATGCCTCAACTACAACAATTGCTCAATTTTTCCCTATCCATAGAAAAGCATTTGGGTTTTTACTGAGATCAGAAATAGAAAACGCAGACCGCTTAATGCTCAGTCCGAAAAGACCACTTACAGCAATTATCGGAGGAGCAAAAGTTTCTGATAAGATCCAGTTACTAAATAGACTCATAGAAAAAGTAGACAATATTCTTATCGGAGGAGGAATGGCTTATACATTTATCAAAGCACAAGGAGGCTCCATTGGAAAGTCATTATGTGAGGATGAATTTTTAGAACTCTCTAAAGAAATTCTAATTAAAGCAAAAGCAAATAATGTAACTATCTATTTACCAGCAGACTCTGTTGTAAATAGCGACTTTAAAGACACAGAGGGCAAAGTAGTTAACAGTGATAGTATTGCAGAAAACGATATGGCATTAGACATCGGTCCAGAAGCAATAGATAGTTTTAGAAAGGTAATTTTAAAATCAGCTTGTATTCTATGGAATGGCCCCTTAGGTGTTTTTGAATTTAAACACTACTCTAAAGGGACTTTTAGCACGGCCGAGTCTGTAGCTTTAGCTACAAAGAACGGAGCCTATTCCTTGATAGGAGGAGGAGACTCAGTGTCTGCTATCAATCAGTCTAATCTTACTGATGCAGTAAGTCATATTTCTACAGGCGGAGGAGCAATGCTCGAATACTTAGAAGGAAAATCCTTACCGGGTATTCAAGCTATTTTAGAAAATTAATATAGGTTCTACTTTTAATCTAAACTTTGTACGAGTAGTACTAATGTCAGTACAGTGGTGGCTTGTGCAACACTATCGGCTAAAATCTTACCCCAATCTATTGATTCTTTCTCTTGCTCTTCTTTAAGATCTTGTGGTGGCTTTACTCCTACTTTAATTGTGGAACCTTTTTTCACAGGAGGATATTTAAAATACAATAACCTAGACCTAGTTCTTTTTATTTCTCCGTTTGCATATTCTACAAATACAGACGATTTCTTACCGTTATCCGCAATACCTCCTGCATATTCATCAATGTAAAATTTAGCATTTTTACCTGGATGATAAGGAACATTTATTTCGTTGTTAGGACCTACTGCTTCACTTGATAATACTTCAGAAACTCTAGTAGCTCCGACTATCGTTACAAATTCTTTCTTTTTAGGTACTGTAATAACATCGCCATCTTGAACTATAAAATTAAATCTAGAACTACTATTTTCCATTATCTCCTGTAACTTTATTACTACGTTTCCTACATCATCTTTTGGTCTTACTAGTCTTGCACCTTCAGAAAATCCTTCCCCTGTAAGTCCGCCTGCACGGTCTATGATCGAACTTATTTTTTCATTTTCACTTATTATTGGGTATGATCCTGGATATTTTACCTCTCCTTTCAAAACAACAAATTTTTGCAATTCAAAGTCTGGAACATACCTTACTAAAATAGCATCATAAGGTTGTAGAGAAAAATCCGGATTATCAGTTTCGATAATATTAAAATCATCATCTAGCTCAAGATTAGCAATAATTATTTTAGTCGGTTGATTTTCGGTAAATACGATTCTTGAAATTTCAACTTTATTTAAAGCTGCTCCAAATTTAAATCCACCTGATAATAATAATGCATCTTTAAGCTCCATGTTCTCTCCATAAACAAATTCGCCAGGTGTATTTACGGCTCCTTCTACCTCTATAATAGCCTCGTCTAGGAATACATTTTCAGAATAAACTATCAGCTTGTCATATGGAGTCAGTAACATATTATCTTTTGAATTTTCATCCTCCATTACTTTGGATAAATCCACTCGGTCATAATACGCTCTTTTACTTCTCAGCGGGTCTATTCTTTGGATGATTGCTTTAGGAGAAGCATCTCGTCTTAGCCCTCCAGATAACGTAATTAGATCTTTTACTCTTACCTGTTGTCCTGCATCGAACTCGTATTCACTTGGTTCTCGAACTGCACCCTCTACGGAAACTACCATCTGGTCCGCAAATCTTTCTTTGGACCATATAGTAATGCGATCCCCGTCTTGCAAGACTAAATCGATGTCTGACCTTACCGCGTTTAAAATATTATCAATGCTTATTTTAAGAAATGAAGATGTCTTATCAGGATTAGATCTTATTAAAAAAGCGACATCTGTTTTTGATTCTTTTTTAAGTCCTGCAAGTTTTACTAAATCAGAAATTCTCATTCCTTTAGTTCGCTCAAAATCTCCTTTATCGATAACCTCTCCTTTAATAGACACGAAATTTTGCACATTGAGTCCTATTGTTTTTACAGTAACTACATCTCCATTAACTAATTTAAAATCTCTAGAAGCTTTAAGTAAATCTACATAAGGAACATCGATTATTTTTTGCCTATCGCCATCAAATCTTTTTACTTGTATGACTCTAGAATATGCATCTTCCTTTAGACCTCCGGAGTACTCCACAAGTGCTTTCAAGTCTTCATTTTTTAACAACTCATACTTAAAAGGACGTAGCACTGCACCTTCTATTGTTATCACTTTAGTTGCGACGGGTACAACGATAATATCACCATCTTCTAAATAAAAATTTTGAGTTATAGAAGGGTCATTCATGTATTCATAGACATCTATTAACTTTGTATCCCCTGTATTCTTAACTAATTTTATTTTCCTAACCGATCCTATATCATTAGGTCCATTTACCGCTACTAAAGCACTAAAGGCCGTATTTATAGCAGGAATACTTATCGGTCCTGGATTTAAAACATCACCATAAACGCTCACCTGTATTGTACGTGAATAATTTAGAGTAATCTCGAACTGCCCTTCTTGAAACGAATAATATTGTCTAAAAACTTTCTTTAATTTCTCTCTGGCTTGAGCCAATGTTAAACCTTTTAACTGGACTCTAACTTTATTATTTAAAATTTTAATAAATCCATCTTTGTTAATTACAAACTCCGCATCAAATTGTGACCGACCCCAAACAGAAACTCCCACTTCATCCCCTACTCCTAATACATAGTAATCTGGAGCTTTAATTTCCTCTGATGCTCTGTAGACTTTTATAGTTTTGTTTCTAAAAATTTCTTGACCATAAATTTTCGCCTTAGGCAAATCTTTTTGGACCTCATCATTTAACTCCTCTTCTACTTTCTCTATAATTGTGTCTTGCAAAGCATCTACCTTTTTTAAATCATCTATTGTTACTCCTTCTCCTTCGGATTTAGATTTATCCATTTTATCTGGTTTCCCTAAATCATTTTCTTTTGATTTTTCCGCCTCTAATTCAAGAATAACAGCTTCTAGCTCTCCTATTTCTGCAGGTGTAAAATTTTCTATATTATCTATGTTTATACCTCTTTCGATTAAAGCCGCTCTGACCTCCGCTTCCTCTAAACCACGACTATCCAGTTGTGACTGGACCTCCTGCTCTGTTATTACCTGAGTCTTTCCCTGAACAGAGATACACAATGATAGGATCATCACTGTAAAAACTATATAAATACGTTTCACCATAAGTTTATTTAAAATCTCCATATTGCTTTTTATAATAACTCCGATAATCACCAGAAGTCACATTATCCAACCAATTCTTATTAGTCAGATACCATTTTATTGTTTGTTCTAACCCTTTTTTCATCGTCACACTCGGATTCCACTCTAACTCTTTTGAAATCTTTGTACAATCTATTGCATATCTACGATCATGACCTGGACGATCTTTTACAAAGGTTACATATTCTTTATAATTATTATATGTTCTTCCCTCTATATTATCAATAATCTCACCAATCCTGCTAACGATATCGATATTTGTACGTTCCGCGTTACCGCCAATATTATACGTCTCTCCGATACGACCTTTCTTTAGAATCGCAAAAATAGCTTTAACATGATCTTCCACATAAAGCCAATCTCTAACATTTAGACCATCCCCATATACGGGAACCGATTTTTGATTCAAAAAATTATGAATTACTAAAGGAATTAGTTTCTCAGGAAATTGATAAGGGCCATAGTTATTAGAACAATTAGATATCAATACTGGTAGTCCGTAAGTATGATAAAATGCTCTCACTAAATGATCCGAAGAGGCCTTAGATGCAGAATAAGGAGATCGTGGATCATAAGAAGTAGACTCTGTAAAAAGCCCTGTCTCTCCTAAAGATCCGTAAACCTCATCCGTAGATACATGATAGAACAAACAGTCGTGATCGGATTTTACTACTGTATGCAATAAATTAGCTGTACCTAGAATATTAGTATGTAAAAAAGCAAATGGGTTTTCTATGGATCTATCCACATGTGACTCCGCAGCTAGATGTACTACTAAATCAAAATGGTAATCCTCAAACAACTGTTTTACAAATTCTAAATCGCAAATATCTCCTTTTACAAAACTGTATTTAGGATTAGACTCTATGTCCTTTAAGTTTTCTAAATTCCCCGCATAAGTCAACTTATCCAGATTTATAATTTCTGCATTAGGAAATTCCACTAAGGCATTCCTAACTAAATGCGATCCGATAAATCCCGCTCCACCTGTTACTAATATCTTATCAAATGTTCTCACTTTGTTTTTAATATTTCGTTGAAATAATCAAAAGTCATTTTTAATCCTTCTGCTCTATTTGTCTTAGGAGTCCAGCCTAATATCTCCTGAGCCTTAGTAATATCAGGACGTCTCTTTTTAGGATCATCGAGAGGTAATTCCTTATAAATAATATCAGCAGCAGCATTCCCGACTATCTCTTTCACCTCATGAGCAATATCTAAAACCGTTATTTCTTCTGGATTTCCGACATTCACCGGAAGGTGATAATCACTGAGCAAAAGTTTATATATACCATCGATTAAATCTTCTATGTAACAAAAAGATCTTGTCTGCTTCCCATTTCCAAATACCGTTATCTGCTCCCCACGTATGCACTGGCTAAAAAACGCTGGTAACGCTCGACCGTCATCTACTCTCATCCTCGGACCATAGGTATTAAATATTCTAACTATACGTGTTTCTAAATTATGATACGTGTGATAGGCCATTGTTATTGCTTCCTGAAATCTCTTAGCTTCATCATAAACCCCTCTGGGTCCGATAGGATTTACATTACCCCAGTATTCTTCAGTTTGCGGATGCTCCAGCGGATCGCCATAAACCTCTGATGTGGATGCGATTAATATTCTAGCATTTTTCTCCTTTGCTAATCCTAGTAAATTATGCGTACCTAGAGAACCTACCTTTAAAGTCTGAATAGGCATTTTTAAATAATCGATAGGACTGGCTGGCGAAGCAAAATGTAGTATATAATCTAAATCTCCTGGAACATGGACAAATTTTGTGACATCATGATGATAATATTCAAACTGCTCCAATGAGAACAAATGGGAGATATTATCTAAATTCCCCGTCAGTAAATTATCCATTCCGATTACGGAATATCCCTTTTTTATAAATAAATCACAAAGGTGCGAACCAATAAATCCAGCCGCTCCAGTTATAAGAACTCTTTTCATCTTTATTTTAACCGACAATTCATCGACTCTAATCGTTGTCCTATCGTATAATCATTAATTTTGCAAAGATAATGGTTTTATTACAGGACTAGTATAATCGATATTCTCATATTCAATTAATAAACAATGCGATCCTTATTTATTTTATTGCTCTTATTACTTACGCTCCCCTCTTTTTCCCAAAAAGAAGATAGTTTTCAGGGCAACATGACTTTGATCGATTTTAGCTATGGGTATATTATTCCAGGTGGGGATATGAGTGATCGTTTTGGAGGAGCTAGTTATTTAAATACAGCAGTTGGGTACTTATGGAGAAATAATTTCCAATTAGAACTTAAAGGAGGTTTCTTGTTTGGCACCAATGTAAAAGAAGATGTTCTCTCGGAATTACGACAAGAGCAAAATCTAATTATCGGAAATAACGGAACAGATGCCGTAGTCTTTTTAAGGGAGAGAGGAATAAATATCAGTCTAAACATAGGTAAAGTTTTTAGTTTTAGAGAAAACTCCAGATCTGGATTAAAGCTCACGGCCGGAGTAGGGTTTTTACAGCACTGGATAAGAATCCAGGATGACATAAACACGCTTCCTCAACTAGACAATGGATATCTTTTTGGTTATGATAGAAAAACTCAAGGTCTAGCACTCAACCAATTTGTAGGCTACCAGGTACTTGCAAATAATCAAAGGCTTAATTTCAACGTGGGAATAGAATTTACTCAAGGATTTACAAATAATATCAGAAACTATAATTTCGGTTCTGATATAGATCATAGTAAAAGTCGGTTAGATTTACTCATTACTCCTAAAATCGGACTAATTCTGAGTTTTTATAAATTTGATAATCCAGAGGAGATCTTCTATTAAATGAAAATCTTTTATTCCTTATACATCCACTTTTTACATCTAGGGATAAGCATTGCATCACCGTTTAATCCGAAAGCTAAAAAATGGATAAACGGAAGACATCATTGGAAAGAAAAACTTAAGTCCCAAGTTCCTAAATCATCTGACAAAAAGATTGCTTGGTTTCATGTTAGTTCGCTAGGAGAATATGAGCAAGCCCTTCCCTTGGTGCAAAAAATGAATGATAAAAACTACATTATTGCCGTAAGCTTTTTTTCTTCCTCGGGCTATGATCATTCCGATGACGCACTGATAGATTTAAAATTTTTACTACCCTTAGATACTAGGGCAAATGCAAATGCTTTGTTGCAAATTTTAAAACCTGATATCGTTTTTTGGGTAAAAAATGATTTCTGGATCCATACAATAGGTGCCCTACAAATCAGAAAAATACCGTTGGTTATGGTGTCCTTAATTTTTAATAAAGATTCTTTTTTTATCAACTCCGGGTTTTCTCTCATTGAAAAATATTTGGCTTCCGCCAATGCGATATTTGTTCAAAACAAGCAAACCAAAAATCTATTAGTCAAAAAACAAATTTCCGATATAACCATTACTGGAGATACGAGAATAGCAAGAGTAAAAAGTCGAAAGAAAAACGCAAATCCTTATTCTCCGTTTGAGCGATTACCTGGATCATCAAAGGTCATTTTTTATGCCAGTGTCCATAAAAGTGATATGCCTATCGTGACAAAATTTATTAATGAAAATCATGATTATATCCATGTTATCATACCCCATGAAATAGATGATCAGTCTGTAAATAATTTGGTAAAAAACATTGCCCGCTCATCGGTTTATATTGAACAAGTAGAGCAAAACAGCTTTGAAAAAATAATCATTGTTAATAAGATCGGAATTCTTTTTGAACTATATAGATATGCAGATATCGTTTATATCGGTGGTGGTTTTGGACGTGGAATCCATAATATTTTAGAGCCTACGGTTTTTGGAAAACCAGTGATTTTTGGACCTAATTACAAGAAGTTTGATGAAGCTTGTAATTTTATAGACTTGGGACTATGTTATGCTATCTATAACCATAAGGATTTTGTACATATTATAGATAGACTAACGCAAGAGAAACGTAATGAAATTCATAATAACTTGATCAAATATTACGATAGTGTAGAAGATGCCTCAGAAATAATTATGGATTATTGTGTAGATAAAAAACTAGTATCATGATGACTGAAAATGACTTTTCGGATTGTTCTGTTCTAGTAATAGGTGATATCATCCTAGATCAGTATATATACGGTACCGTTAATAGAACATCGCCAGAAGCAGATGTGCCTGTCGTAGATCAGGAATCCACGCATTCTAACCTCGGAGGAGCTGGAAATGTGGCTCTTAATATTAAAACACTGGGTGCTGAGGTCTTTTTAATAGGTGCAGTAGGAAACGATGCAGAAGCAATACAAATACATACAAATTTAACTGCTGATTACATTTCAGACAAATATATACTCACTGATAAAAAGAGATGTACAACCTCAAAAACAAGAATCATTAATGGAAGCGATCATGTCTTAAGAGTTGATAAAGAAAACAAAGTAGCCCTATGTTTAGAACTAGAAAATAAAATGCTACAGACGATAAATCAAATTTTAAGTTCTAACAAAATAGATGTAGTTATCCTTCAAGACTATAATAAAGGAGTTCTCAATAAGTCTTCTATTCCTCAAATTCTAAGAATTCTGAAACAACACGATATACCCTATATAGTCGATCCTAAAGAAGAAAACTTCTTTGAATATAAAGATGCATTTCTGTTTAAACCTAATCTTAAAGAATTGGCGAAAGCCCTAGGTAAAAACATTTTAGATATTAATGAGCTTGATGTGGTATCAGAAATATTACGAGATAAAATAAATGCACAGATCAATCTAATCACTCTGGGTGACCAAGGCCTTTTTCTAGATAATAAGCATGATAAAAACACCATTTGTTTAAAAGCACACACGATAGAAAATCCAGATGTTTGTGGAGCAGGGGATGCTGTTATAGGTATCGCTGCACTGGCCATTGCAAAAGGGTGCTCGTCTACCGAGATCGCAGCTTGGTGTAATAAAGCAGGATATCTCGCATGTACAAAAGTCGGAGTCAACCCGATCAAGCTTGATGACTTTTAACGTTATATCATCATAACCTAGAAATACATGAAAAAACATTGGCGAAAGCCTATAATAAAAATGATACTGTAATTAAGAAAATAAGTACGATGGAGAAAAAACAGATACTATACCTTTCTAATGTGAAATAACCAATTTACTGGTCAATCGACATTATCTACTTTCTCCTCAAATCTCTTGTTATCTCTTTTGTTCTTCTCATTAAATAGGAGAGATATTTGTATGTAAATTTGGATAAAACCAGGATAAAAAGCAAAATCAGGTATAAAACATTATTTATTTAAGCTGGCCTATCAGGGAATTCCCGGATTATACAAAAAATTGTGTCGGCACAGACAACTTATATTAAATAAATAATACTTTATCTATTAGCCTTGATTAAATTTGACACTTAGATGATATTTTCATTATTTTACAATTCTTATTTCATTTGAAACGATTAAAAAAAATTAAAATCAATAACATGAAGAAAGTCTTTACACAAAAGATTGTCTTAACTGCCCTACTGGCTGTTTGTGGATTATTTCTGCAAGCTCAGGTGGTTAACACATTAACAGTTACCTCACCTGCATCACTTGCAGGAGATTACCCAGTAAATATTGCACCTTATGGTCAGCAACTAACAGGATCTTTTACAGGAACTGCAACTTTTGCAGATGACGGAGTAGCTCCTAACACAGATGCTTGTGATGGTGATATTACTAACGTTACTGGAAAAATTGCATTTATCGACAGAGGTACTTGTGAATTTGGTGCTAAATCTTTAGCTGGTGAAAACGCTGGAGCTGTAGCAGTAGTAATTTGTAATAACGATGCAACTACACCTGATTTAATCCCTGCATTAGCAGCAGGAGCGGTGGGAGATATGGTAAATATACCTACTGTAGCCATGTCATACAATAACTGTCAAACGCTAAGAGCGATCGCAGAAGGTGGTGACATAGAAGTAGACATTAACTATGTATGTCTTCCTCCTAGTTATGGACCAGAAGTAATATGGGGTCAGGTAACAGGACAAGGAGATTTTGCTGGAGGTCTTAATGACTGGACAGTTGTAAACGGTGCTGACTCTAGCTGGTACTACGAGCCTACAGGTTATGCTGGTGGAGCTTTTACTAACGACTTTATCAATTCGCCTACAGTTTGTAATGGTGCAATGGTATTTTCTTCTGACCTTTTAGATAACGCTGGAACATTTCCTGGATCTACGGGTTCAGGTGCTGGTGGATGTGCTGCTCCTTGTACAGGATCACTAATTTCTCCAACTATCGACTTAACACAATTTTCTGATCTTGATGCATTGTTCTTACAGTTCCATCAGAGATTTAGACATTTTGCACAAACTTCTTCTTCTTTACTTTTAAGTAAAAACGGTGGAGTTACATGGCCTGATACATTTGTACTTAATGGAGATGCAGTTGTAAATGCTGCTTCTATCGATGAAGTATCTACTATTCCTTTATTTGGATACGAAGATGCAAACTCTATTACAATGAGATTTGAGCATGTAGGTAACTACTATTTCTGGTCAATAGATGATGTTAGAATTTCTAATTTACCATCTTTTGTGGATGTACAACTTAACTCTAACTGGTATGCTGCTCCTACACAATGGAGAACTCCAGCTGATCAGATTACTGAGCAACCTTTTATAACGGATATGTTTAACAATGGTAACCTTACAGCTGATGATCTATCAGTTACTGTAGACGTTACTGACGCAGCGGGAACTTCTGTATTTACTACTACCCAGACTTACCCAGCTTTACCAGGATTTGAATTAAATGAAAATACTGTTTTTGATGAAGTAATGAATTTATCTTCTCTACCTCCAGGTGATTATAACGGTACTTATACTGTAAATGCTATATCTGGTGGTGTTACTGATAATAATGCAGATAATAATACCATCGGATTTTCTTTTGTAGTAACAGATGATGTTTACTCTAATGCTCCTAATGCTATGGATGTGGCAGATCTAAGTTTATTTGCTATGGAGCCTAACACTGATGGATCTATATTTGCAAATGGAGCAAGTCAGGAAGCTATTTTCTGGTCTTCTGGATCTTGTTACAGAGTAAGAAATGGTGAAGGCATGACCGTAAAGAATGTGAGATTTGGTGTAACTGAAGAAGAGCAAGTTGCTTCTGGATTTATACATATCCAATTATATGAAGTAAGTGATGCTGATTTAAGTCAAGGTTTAGCTCCAGACGAAAGAGTATTAGTAGGTGCTACTAGTGTAGTAATCGATACTGTTATGGATAAATCCCTTATTGATGTTCAGATTTTTAAAGCTGATGAAACTGGTACATTTGCAGGAGAAGAAGTAGAATTAAAAGACAACACATCTTATATGCTTACTTTCTTAACGCAGCCACTAGCTGGAGACCAGATAGATTTACTATCTTATCCTTCTAGTTCTACAACTGCAGCAACAGGTAGAAACTGGTACCACTTCCCAGCACAGAATGCTTTTATAGCATCTGGAAATCCTAGACCGATCGGAACATTCTTTGAGCCGTTAATCGATGGAACTCCTGCTGATTTTGCTTCTACGACTATTGATTTCTATGCAATTAACACTTTGTATAACGAAATGACAATAGGAATGGAATCAGGTGTAAATGATTTTAACGGAGATATCTCTTTATCTGTTTATCCTAACCCGACATCTAACTTTGCAAACATTGCATTAAACTTAGATAATACATCTGATGTACAAGTTGAGGTTTTTGATGTACAAGGAAGAAGAGTTCTAGATAAAACATGGACTGGTTTACAGCAAGAAACGATTGTAATGAATGTGCAGTCATTAACTACTGGAACATACAGCATGAAAATAAAAACTGACGATGGTTTTGTAACTAAGCCATTAGTAATAACTAAATAAATCTCTTCGTGAGATAAGTTTTAATGCCATTCGTCTATTAGACGGATGGCATTTTTTTTACCCTTTTTTATGCACAACTGACCCTATTAGAGGTGGAAATGATAACGTAAAGCTTATAGCTAGTTAGAGGCAAACCAAATGAAATGGACTAACAACTACTTAGCAGTAGTTATAATAAGATCGTATCGATTTTTACTCCTGTCATATTAACTCACAAAAGAAAAATTAGAGAAGATAATTATAAATCTATTGATGTACTATTCTAATATCGGAATGATAAGTAGCATTGGTTAAGCTATGTAAATCTTACGGATTAAATCTTCCTTGAGATACTCATTAAGAATATCGAGCATTTTATCCTTACCTAACATCAACTCATTTTTGAGTGGTGCGGAGTTTATATAGATATGTAGTACCCCTTTAGAGTAACGTAACTCCCTTGTATAAGAATTAACAAGATCGCTCATTTCGGTTTTCCAATACGTCTTAATTTTCTCCAAAATATATTTATCAGAAAGCCTCTTACTCCCAGACAAATACTTTGTCAATACCTTACCTATATGTTCGTCTCCGTATTTTTTCATTTAATTAATAGTATCATTTATTATCTCCCCTCGCTCAATGTTCATAATGGCAAAGTCTAATTCTAGATCATCAAAAATTTGTTGTACTCTACTCATAGACGTATCTGTTAAAAAAATCTGACCATAATCCGACTCACTGATAATATCTATAAGAGATTTTACCCTAGCCTCATCTAATTTATCAAAAATATCATCGAGCAGTAAGATGGGCTTTTTTCCCGTCTTATTTTTAATAAAATGATATTGAGCTAGTTTTAAGGAAAACACAAAACTCTTAAGCTGTCCCTGCGAAGCGAAAGTCTTTAATTTTTTATCATTTATATAGAATGCAATGTCATCTTTATGAATTCCTGCCGCAGACCTTCTCAGTATCCGATCTTTCTCTATACTTTCCGATAACAGTTCGTTCCAGCCCTTTTGTTCCAGAGCACTGGAGTATTTTAATAAGCATCGTTCTGCCTTTCCACTCACTCGCTGATAAATATCTTGAAAAATAGGGATAAGTAAATCTACTTCCTCCTTTCTTCTTTTATAGATATAATTAGCGGGTTCTTTCATTTTATCATTGAGGATATCTAGCAGTTTTTGATCCCATGCCTGCCTATCCGCAAACTGTTTAAGTAATGCATTACGCTGGGCAAGTACTCTATTATAGGTAATCAGATGATGGAGATACTCTTTGTCAAACTGTATTAAAGTACTGTCTAAGAACTTCCTTCTAAACTCACTGGTATCCAATAGGTTATACACATCCCCTGGTGCGATAATTACCACCGGCATAAATCCGACATGTTCTGATAATTTAGAGTACTTCTTGTTGTTATAATGAATCTCCTTTGATTTAGAAGGGATTACTTTTACTATAACTTCATGATTTGATTGTTCTTGGTCATCGATAATATTGGCTTTAAGCCGAATAAAATCCTGCTCAAAACAAACAACATTTTTATCGCTAGTGGTAAAATAGCTTTTACCCATACAGAGATAATATACGGCATCGAGTAAGTTAGTTTTACCCATACCATTTAAACCTATAAATGCGTTGAACTTTTGATTAAGTTGTACATTTAATTGCTTGTAATTCTTAAAATTGACAAGTTTAATATGTTGTATAATATAGGTCACGGAGAATTAGCTCTTTTTTCGCATATTTGCATCAAACATAAGCTAAGTATAAATAAAACAATCATTTATGACTCAAGTTTTAGAGAAGAAATCAAAGAAGACAACTAAACCAAAGTATAGTAAAAAACAATACTTGGATTGGTATAAGATGATGGTGAGAATCAGGAAGTTTGAAGAGAAAACTTTATACTGTTACAGTCTCCAGAAGATCAGAGGATTTTGTCATGTATATATAGGTCAGGAAGCTATTGCTGCTGGTTTAACTTCAGGAATTACCGCTGATGATAAACTCGTTACAGCATACAGACAGCACGGAATCGCTCTAGCAAGAGGAATGGATTCTAATTCTTGTATGGCAGAGCTATTTGGAAAAGTAACGGGATGTGTAAAAGGAAAAGGTGGATCGATGCACTTCTTTTCAAAGGAGCATAACTATTTTGGTGGAAATGGAATAGTAGGAGCACAAATTCCTATCGGTACAGGAATCGCTTTTGCAGAGAAATACAGAGGTTCAAAAAATTTATGTGTTACCATGTTTGGTGATGGTGCTGCTAGACAGGGAGCATTATACGAGTCCTTTAATATGGCTATGACTTGGAAAATTCCTGTGTTATATATTGTAGAAAATAATGGATATGCAATGGGAACGTCCGTATCTAGAACCAGTAATGTAAAAGATATCCATACAGTGGGTGAAGCTTTTGACATGCCGAGTGAAGCAGTAGACGGAATGAGTCCAGAAGCGGTTCATGAAGCTTTACAAAGAGCTGCTAAACACATCAGAGCAGGTAAAGGGCCTTACTTTTTAGAGATAAAAACTTATCGCTATAAAGGGCATTCTGTATCAGATCCTGGCAAATATCGAACTAAGGATGAGCTTAATGATTATAAAGAAAAGGATCCTATAAAAATTACAGAGAAGAAGATCCTTGAGTACAAATACGCAACAAAAAAAGAAATAGAAAAGATAAACGATACCATAGATAAGGAAATGGAAGCTGCCGTAAAATTTGCGGACGAATCAGAATATCCTTTAGGTTCGGAATTGTACGATGATAACTATGTACAAGAAAATTATCCATTCTTAACTTAGGAGCTTGCAATCGTCAGAAAGGGCTTGTAATACAGATTAGCCTTTTTTCTAACATAAGTTAAATTAACGCAAAGTATTATTACCTTTGCAGAAAATTTGAAATAGGCTAATATAATGGCAAAACGAAGAACTAAAATTCCAAGGAAACAAAATAAGTCAATCGGAGACGAGACTTTAGTAGACCTTGTAGAAGCAAGAGATTCAGCATCTGGTTTTTTTGAAAAAAATCAGAAGACAGTTGTGGCAGTAGCAGGTGCAGTAGCATTACTGTTTGTAGGATATTTATTATATAAATTTTTCTATAACGAACCTCGGTCTGTAGCGGCAAAGGAAATGATATACAAAGCAGAACAACAATTTATGCGTGATTCATTTGCTTTAGCATTAGAAAACCCAGGTGGTGATTTTGAGGGATTCTTAGATATTATTGATAATTATAACGGAACCCCTACTGCTAACCTTGCAAAGTATTACGCGGGTATTTCTTATCTAAATCTAGGTAATTACGATTCTGCCATAGAATACTTAGAAAATTACACTGCCTCTGGAAATATTACTCCTACCATGAAATATGGTGCTATGGGAGATGCATATTCTGAGAAGCAAGAATTTGATAACGCTTTAGCTAATTATAAAAAAGCAGCTTATGGTGATGAAAACGAATTATTATCTCCGTACTATCTAATGAAGTATGGATTGTTATGTCAGAAGCAAGGAGATAATGATGCAGCACAAAAAGCGTTTAATACTATAAAAGAAAAATACCCTACTTCTAAAGAAGGATTAGGTATAGATAAATACCTACAATAAAATTTAAACCGGATTAATCCAATTGAAAGAGCTAAGCATGTTAATTTCGTGCTTAGCTTTATTTTTTTAAAGTAGATTTTAAACTAGATTATGGCTATTAAAAAGAAAGATCTTTCTGCTCATGATGAGATCAAACTGGATCATCCATCAGAAATAAAAATCAGCATCGTCGTGTCAGAGTGGAATCCTAAGATTACCAATGCTCTTAAAAAAGCAGCGATCAAAACTTTAAAAGACAGAGGTATCTCTAAATCTAATATTTCTGAAATTAGTGTTCCTGGAACATTTGAGCTTCCTCTAGGTGCAAAAATAGCCAATAGCAATAATCAGCCGCATGCAATCATCTGCTTGGGCTGTGTCATAAAAGGAGAAACAGATCACGACAAATATATAAATCAGTCAGTAGCTTCAGCAATCCAGATGCTTAATCTATCACTAGATAAGCCTGTGATATTTGGAGTTTTGACACCTAACAGTATGGATCAGGCAAAAGACCGAGCCGGAGGAACCCACGGTAATAAAGGAGTAGAAGCGGCCTATACCGCTCTGAAAATGATACAAATCCATAAGCCCATTACTAAAAAGAAAATCGGATACTAATGGTAAAACTGGTCCCTATACATACAGGTAATTTTAAATTAGACGGCGGTGCTATGTTTGGTGTAGTTCCTAAGAGTATGTGGAAAAAGATCAATGCTCCCGATGATAATAACATGTGTACATGGGCCATGAGATGCCTACTAGTAGACGAAGGAGATCGTAAAATTCTCATCGACACTGGTATGGGAAATAAGATTTCTGACAAAATGAAATCTCATTTTTATCCTCACGGAGATACCGACCTAAACCAGTCCTTAGGTGCAGCTGGATACCGGCCTGAAGATATTACGGATGTTCTTCTGACTCATTTTCATTTTGATCATGTGGGTGGTGCTTTGGATTTTGATCAAGATAAAAATATCATACCCGCATTTCCTAACGCTACCTACTGGACTAATGACGCACACTATAAATGGGCGATAGAACCTAATCCCAGGGAAAGAGCTTCTTTTTTGAAAGAAAATTTTGTTCCTTTAAAAGATAGAGGTATTCTAAAAATGTTAGATGTAGAGGAGAATATACAGTTTAGCCCATCCATCCGATTACATTTTATGTACGGTCATACCGAGGCTATGATGATTCCTATTATTACAGATTCGGAGGGAAAGCAAATTGCGTTTTGTGCAGATCTTTTACCTTCAGCCGGTCACATCGGCAAACCCTATGTCATGAGTTACGACATACGTCCTTTACAAACCATGAAAGAGAAGGCGATCTTTTTTGACTATCTATATGAAGAGAACATATCTTGCTTCCTAGAGCATGATAAAGATTACGAGTGCCTTAGTCTAACTAAAGACGAGAGAGGTCGATATAAAGCCACAAACCTCGGCTCTCTTAGTCAGTGGTCTACCCTTTCTTGATACGTGTAGATTATGAAATCCTTAAATTACGAAGAAGTAACATCGGCTATCTCCAAAGATAAATCTCATAGTTTAGAGATTTCTATTTTACTCGATAGACCTCAGAGTGATATGAACATCGGACACATTTTTAGACTATCAGATGCGGCAGAAATTAAGCATGTATATCTCTTAAATCCCTCTAAACATATCAACTGGCAAAAAATAGAAAAATTATCCCGTAAAAATTCGCGACACATTCCATATTCTATTCTAGAATCCGTAAATGAAGTCCCATTAAAATCCTCAATGATTGCTTTAGAATGGACAGACAAAAGTCAGTCTATACTACACTCTTCCATATCAGAAAGACGATTTACCCTGGTTGTCGGAAACGAAAAAAACGGGATACAAGATTCCTTACTCGCTATATGTAAACAAAGCATCCACTTACCGATGTACGGAAAACATAGTAGTATGAATATGGCCATGGCAACCAGTATAGCTGTTTACCAATGTATCGCAAAAGATATTAGTACGACTTTCTAAAGCTAAGCAGATCTATCTTAGAGGAGATTGCCTACTCAATTAAAGTAAGACTCACTAAAATAAATAACTATATCCGCATCACTAAAACCTGAACTTACTAACGATCAAAAGTAAGTCGCATACCTTTACCGTGATCTCCTAGTTTACCGCCATTATAAACTAGGTTTCCATTGACGTAAGTCTGATCTACACCTCCTCTAAATGACTTACCCTCAAAAGGAGACCAGTTGCATTTATAAAATAGATTATTTTTATTTACCTCCCATACCTTATCCACATCTACTAGTACTAGATCCGCAAAATAACCTTCTCTAATATATCCTCGATCCACCACATCAAAACAGATCGCAGGAGCATGACACATTTTTTCTACTATTTTTTCTAAACTTATCTTTCCTTCATGATAAAACCCTAGCATAACATTTAAAGTATGCTGTACAAGCGGAACACCCGAGGGAGCTTGTAAATAAGGTTTAGACTTTTCTTCCCATGTATGTGGAGCATGATCTGTGGCAATAATATCTAAGCGATCATCCAATAATGCTTTAAACAATGCTTCTTTATGATAAGGATCTTTTACGGCTGGATTACACTTTACTTGATTTCCATGAGTTAGATAATCCCTCGCATCAAAATGGAGATGATGCACACATACTTCACTAGTGATTCTTTTTTGTGAAAGTGGAATATCGTTCCTAAATAAATCTAGTTCTTTGGCTGTAGATATATGTAAAATATGTAATCGACTATCATACTTTTCAGCAAGAGCTATGGCCTTAGAAGATGATAAATAACATCCTTCCTCAGACCGGATATAAGGATGCTCTTTTGCGTCTATATCTTCTCCAAAACGATCCTTATACCATTCCATATTTGCGGTGATGGTCTCCTCATCCTCGCAGTGTGTAGCGATCAGTAGATCTACCTTACTAAAAATATTATGGAGAGCGGTGTGATCATCTACTAGCATTTTACCAGTACTACTACCCATAAAAACTTTAATACCGCAAATATTTTTACCATCTGTTTTTAAAACCTCCTCAATATTATCGTTTGAGGCTCCCATAAAAAACGAGTAATTTGTATATGACGACTGAGCTGCGATATCATATTTATCTTGAAGTAATTCCTGAGTCAGAGCTGCTGGTTTTGTATTGGGCATTTCCATAAAAGTAGTCACTCCACCAGCTGCAGCGGCACCTGACTCGCTATGGATATCTGCTTTATATGTCAATCCTGGCTCCCTAAAATGTACCTGATCATCTATAATACCAGGCATAAGCACACGACCCTTACCATCTACCTCCGTCGCCCCAGGATGAGAAATCGAGTTTCCTATCTTTTCTATTCGGTTTCCCTTTATATGTAAATCGCCTTCTACGATTTTTCCTTCGTTTACTATTTGTACATTTTTTATAATCGTATCAGACATAATCCTTCATTTTTTATTGAATAACAAAAATCTCAATACTTTTACGCAATCAAAACAAAATGAGAGATTTTTCTAATATAAAAATAGGCGTCCTAGGAGGAGGACAACTCGGCAAGATGCTTTATCAAGAAGCAACTAAGCTAGGAGTACATTTAAATTTCCTCGAAAAAGACGGAACTTTTCCGACTACACAGATTTGCAAGGAGTTTGTAAAAGGTGATTTTAAAAACTATGATGATGTTTTACAGTTTGGTAAAGAGATGGATGTGATTACCATAGAAATAGAAGCCGTAAATACAGACGCTTTACGCGAATTAGAGCAAATGGGCAAACAAGTATTTCCGCAAGCCTCCGTGATCGAATTAATAAAAGACAAAGGAGATCAGAAAGAATTTTACGTCCTAAACGACATACCTACTTCGCCATTTTTTACAGCTGAAAACAAAGAAAATATCTTAGAAGGTATCGAAGACGGAACTATCCTTTATCCTTTTGTCCAAAAAGCCAGAAGGGATGGGTACGATGGTAAAGGTGTCGCTGTTATTAATTCGGAATCAGATTTATCCAAAGTAATGGATACTCCTTCCATAATCGAAGATAAAGTTAACATCGGTAAAGAAATTTCTGTTATTGCTTGTAGAGATCAGAAGGGTAAAACGACTACGTTCCCTATAGTAGAAATGGAATTCCATCCGACAGCTAATTTAGTAGAGTTTTTAAAATCTCCAAGCGACCTTCCTCAAGATATACAAGATAAAGCAAAAAAAATAGCCTTAGAAATTATTGAGTCTATGGGACTTATCGGTATCCTAGCCATAGAAATGTTTGTGACTAAGGATGGTGAGGTATTAGTAAACGAGGTAGCTCCTAGGCCTCATAACAGTGGTCATCAGACGATAGAAGGCAACTATACTTCTCAGTATGGACAGCTCATTAGAATCTTAGCTGGATTGCCTCTAGGTGACACGAGTATCATATGTCCATCTGTAATGATTAATATTTTAGGAGCGGAGGGACATACCGGCCAAGCTGTTTATCAAAACCTAAATGAAACTCTGGATACACCTGGCGTTTACGTACATCTCTACGGAAAAAAACTAACTAAGCCTTATCGCAAGATGGGGCATGCGACCATACTTGCACCTCATTTGGACACCGCAGTAGAAAGGGCTAATTTTGTAAAATCTACTTTAAAAGTTATCACATGAACAACGCCAGGATAAGCATCATTATGGGGTCAGATTCTGATCTAAAGGTAATGCAGGCTGCTGCAGATTTTTTGGATGAGATGGATATCCCTTACGAGCTAGACGTCGTATCAGCACACAGGACGCCTCAGAAAATGATGGACTTTGCTACCCACGCTCACGAACGAGGAATTCAGGTTATCATCGCGGGAGCTGGTGGAGCCGCTCATCTGCCTGGAATGGTGGCTGCAATTACTGCACTTCCCGTAATCGGCGTACCCGTAAAATCCTCTAACTCTATCGACGGATGGGATTCTATACTCTCGATTCTCCAAATGCCTAATGGCGTCCCAGTGGCAACCGTAGCACTTAATGCGGCAAAGAATGCTGGGATTTTAGCTGCCTCTATACTGGGAGCTAGTGAGAAAAAAATCTATGATCAGCTAGCAGCTTACAAAGAAAACATGAAGTTGCAAGTGGAAGAAAAGGCAAATCGAGTAAAAAGGTAAAGTTCTTATTTGGGTTAAACCCAATGAAAAACTTATCTATTATTCATAATCTAATTTTAACATAATGGCCCAAAAGAAGGAACGTAATGTGCTTCTAAACATCATGAAAAAGTACTGCCCACGTTGTCAGCGTTCACCGATTTTCGTCCAACCATTTAATATCGCTGACCCGATAGCCATGCCTAAAAAATGTTCTACCTGTGGTCAAAAATTTGAACCAGAACCAGGATTTTATTTTGGGGCTATGTTCCTTTCTTATATCATTTCTTCTTTCTTTTTCTTATCCATAGCTGCAGCTTGTATTCTGATCTGGGACTGGACCGTAAACCAAGCTTTTGTTTTGATAATCGCATTTGCTATAATTACCTATCTATGGTTCCTTAGAATATCGAGATCTCTATGGATTCATATCGTAGTCGGATTTGATCCTGATTTCAAGGATCTTAAAGAAAATAGGTCAGAGTAAAAAAGAGAACCGTAATTATCTACGGCTCCCTTGATTTGTATTGATCAGGTGTGTACAAAGTCGATAAAATATTATTATTAGATTTTAAAGGAATACAAACTTCTTACAATGCTTTTTTATCTAAATACTTTTTAAACTGTACTGCATTTTTATATCCTCGTGTTATATCTATCTTATTGAGATGACTATCTAGAATCACAAAAGATGGATAAGACAAGCGATTATCGGATAATAATGAAGCAAGCGTATGATGACCTCTCCTGGCACCATTTTTAAAAGAATAAGTTTGACCTTTAAAATCTAAATCCTTTTTGGTTTCAGCATTTAATTTTATCATGTAAAATTGCTGATTTAGATAAGATATTAAGTCAGGATCAGAAAATGTTTGTTCGTCCATTACATGACACCATTTACACCAGTCAGTGTATATATCAACGATTACTTTACGAGGCTCATTTTTTTGTAAAGCATCAAGCGATTCTATATCATGCCATATAAGTTGCCGCAGATCTAGATCTTTTTCTATGCTAGTATGCGATGCCTGAGCATCCTCAACGCAACTGTAAAAAACCAGCGAAGTTAAAAATGCAATGATACTTAAAACGATTAATCTTAAAAATTTCATATTGAATATTTTGATTGTGAATAAAAAAAATTACTTCACAAAAATGAGCTTCCATTCATATGATACATTGATAATTAGGGTTGAAATGGGGCCCTCCCCCGGGTGTAAAAAAGTACTAGACCCCTGTTTTTAATATACTTTCAGCCATTTCTTTAGCCTGAGTTCGATTTTTGACATGGAGCTTTGTGTAAAGTTTATTGATATGAGATTTAACTGTGCTTAACTCTATAAATAACGCACTTGCTATTTCTTTATTAGATTTTCCTTTATGGATCAAGTCCAATATCTTCAATTCTTGCGAGGTATAGTTTAACTTTCTAAACTCCTGTTTTGGGACATTTTTAGAAATATCAATACGCAGTTTAGCGACATAATAGAGTAAAGCTATAATTACACAAAATAAAAGCCCACATAAAAGCTTCCATAAAACGGGACTACTATCATTATAATCTCCCGAATAATATCTCAATTTGTTTATGTAATCTGCAGTGTATGGATGATCTTTTAAACTTGATTTCAATACTTCTGCAAAAATCATATATCTGTCCTCATTGGTATCATAGTAGCTTTCGTAATCAGTACAATTTATTGCTGCTAGCGAAACCAAAACACTACTACATGTATCAGCAAAAGCAAAAAGATCCTTGTTTAACTTATTTTTTGAAAATTGTAATTCAGAAGGAAATTTAATTTCATAATACATATAACTAGGATAAATTAACTTACCTAGGTTATTCATTAGTTCGTTTTCCTTATCTCCTATAATAGAATAATCACCAAATGGGGCAAAAGTGTTTTGATCCGCATCGATTCTAATTTTACTACTATTATCTAAGACAAGATGAATAAAATTGTGATTATCACCTCCTTCATATAAACAAGCGTTAAATTCTGAATTCTCTTCCTTTACAAGATAGAGCTTGTAAAATTGAGAATATTCTGGTAGGTTATCTCCTGTTAATTTGAAATTTCCATCAACATCGATGTTAGCTGAATTGATAATAAACTCAGCGTTTGCACTGGTATAATAATCTAATTTATCAATAGTGGCTAAATATATGGTGGATTGCCATTCCCCTTTCATATTTATTGTACCTTCTATTACATAACTCGCTTGAACTGCTGTTATACAGAACATGAGGAACGATATGGTGTAATAGACTCTTTTCATGATTGGCCAACGGTTCTAAGATAAACAGCGTCTCTACGAAGAAGGAAAGAGATATGCTATTATAATCGTTTGTTCTACACCGTTTTCTTTTTTTTAGTATTTGATAATCAAATCCAGTTCATTATTCTCATACAATTTATTTTGTTTGCCAAAATCAAACTCAAGAATCAATTTCGAACGAGTAAATAAGATATCTTTTTCTTTCTCAAAGTTTGAGATGTACTTTGATTTTATATTCCATTCATCTATTTCGAATTCTATTTTTGTTAGCTTACAGATCTGATTTGTATGAGACTTTGGTTCATTGATTTCTTTCTTACCTCCTCTATACGGTAATCTAAAAGTCCATGGAAGTTTTGGATTATCAACATTAGGTAAAATATCTATTGACATTCCTTGTGGGAAATAATTTGGTTGATAGATTTCTGCCTTTTCAAATAGATCATCAGTTTCTTGAGTATTGACAAGACATAATCCAAATCTTGAACTCCCATTTTGACTAAAGTTTGCTCTATATCCTAGTTGTGTTTCCAAAGTCGGTGATTGATTAACTTCGTCTTCATTGATCACCCATAATATTTCTAAGAAGAAATTATTGAAATAAAATTTTCTGTTTGCTGTGCCTTGTCCTTTATGAACTCTATTACTTCCTTCTATAAGCCCAAATTTTACTAAATCGTTTGCCTCCTGACCTTCATTAGTTGAGAATATAAATATGTGGTCAATTTCCATTTTTCTTTCTCTTTTGTATAGATGAAGCACATGAAAATAAACAAGCTATTTAGATCATTCTAATAACAGGATGCCACTTAAGAAATAATTAACTTGTCCCCGTAATAGGCTTATTATTCCTATGAATTGAGCATTTTTAAGTAAAACCTTATGTTTTTTACAAAAAACCTATATTTTCATTGAATAAAAAGGGCAACATATCGAAAATAATAAAGTACCTTTGCACTCTTAATTTTTGAAGTAGAAAAGAAATATAATCATGGCAAGAATATGTCAACTTACTGGAAAAAGACCTATCTCAGGTAACAACGTTTCTCACTCAAAGAGAAAGACAAAAAGAAGGTTTTTACCTAATCTGCATAAAAAGAAATTTTATATCCCTGAGGTAGACAAATGGGTGACAATGAAAATTTCTAGTAGTGCTCTAAGAACTGTTAATAAGTTAGGGATTTATGCCTACCTTAAAAAGCTAGAGTCTAAAGGAGTAGATCACGGAGTAAATTATTAATAGCTGTAAGATTAACAATAATGGCAAAAAAATCAAAAGGTAACAGAATTCAGGTAATTTTAGAATGTACAGAGCATAAGACAAGTGGTATGCCTGGAACTTCTCGATACGTTACTCAGAAAAATAGAAAAAATACACCTGATAGATTGGAACTTAAAAAGTTCAATCCCGTTTTAAAGAAATATACTGTTCATAAAGAAATCAAATAATTATGGCTAAAATATCAAAGAATGCGAGAGTTGCTCAGAGAGCCGGAAATGCAGGGTCAGGAAGGGACTTCGTAAAAGTAGTACAAAGCGTTAAAAATCCTGATACAGGTAAATACAGTTACAAACAAGTAATGATCCATAAAGATAAGGTCAAAGACTTCTTTGCAAACCATAAATAATATATTTATAAAGGCTACCTATTCGGTAGCCTTTATAATTTACACTCATTCCTATATATCAGTCGACCTAAATGAGCCTATTTTCAAAATACTTTTCCAAGGACAAAGAAGAAGATCTCAACAAGGGTTTAGAAAAAACCAAAAAGAGCTTCTTTGGCCAAATCTCTAAAGCCGTTGCAGGGAAATCAAAAGTTGACGAATCCTTTTTAGATGAATTAGAAGGGATTCTTATCAGCTCCGATGTAGGACTGGATACTACGGTAAAAATAATAGAGCGTTTAGAAAAAAGAGTAGCGAGAGATAAATATCTCAACACCTCAGAGCTCAATCAAATCCTAAAATCAGAAATTGCGTCCATACTAGCAGAAAACAATACAACGGATCTTGAAGACTTTACCTTCGATGAGTCAGCTCGTCCGCATGTAATGATGGTAGTAGGTGTAAATGGCGTAGGTAAGACTACAACTATAGGAAAAATAGCTCATCAATATAAGCTAAAAGGAAAGCACGTAGTATTAGGTGCCGCAGATACTTTCAGGGCTGCTGCTGTGGATCAATTAGGTATATGGGCAGACCGTGCAAAAACTTATTTCTTTAACAAAGGAATGCAAGCAGATCCTGCTGCAGTTGCATATGAAGCTGTACAATATGCTCAAAATTTAGACCTCGATGTCTGTATAATAGACACAGCTGGAAGACTCCATACCAAAAAATATTTAATGGAGGAGTTGACCAAAATCAAAAATTCAATTAATAAGAAATTGCCAGAAGCTCCACATGAAGTGTTACTCGTATTAGATGCAAGTACAGGACAAAACGCAATCGAACAAGCAAAACATTTTACAGCAGCAACTGATGTCACGGCTATTGCTCTGACTAAACTAGATGGCTCTGCCAAAGGAGGAGTAGTTTTAGGAATCTCGGATCAATTTAAAATTCCAATTAAATATATCGGTGTAGGAGAAGGAATAGAACAATTACAACTTTTTAATAAAAAGGCTTTTATAGATTCTCTATTTTCATAATAGACGACTATCCATAATTATTTAAATATTTTCAGGGTTTCCATTGAAGTCTATTCAATAGATTATCACTAATTTCCATGATAGTTTATTGTTTCTAAAACTATAACTTATCAAAAGAAATTTACTTAAATGAAAACATATAACAAATCTAAACTTGCAGCTTTTTTACTGCTATTCTCGATCATTCTAATTTCTAACTCTAGTAACCCCCCAAATGGTCGTACTGGTGCTCCTGGAGATAGTACTTGTGCCAGTTGTCATTCTGGAACAAATTCTTCTTTAGACGGAGAAATGAGTTTTGATGGGTTACCAGCCACAATCGATGCTAACACTACATACACCATAACAGTAACTGTGGATAATCCTAATGGTAATGGAGTTAGAGGTGGATTCCAATGGGTTTCTCTAGATGAGAGTAATAATGATGCAGGAACAATGGATAACGAGGGAAACAATTCCAAAGTGACTCTTGCAGGAGGGCGTACCTATCATGAGCACCAGCCAGCACAAAACTTTAACGGAAGTAATGAGTCTAGTTATACAGTAGAATGGACAGCCCCTTCCGGACCAGATGGCGAGGAAATAAAGTTCTGGGGAGCTGGCGTAATTGGTAATGGAAGCGGAAGCTCTGGAGATCGAGTTGTATTTAATACTGTAACAGGAATACTATCAGCAAGTAGCACCCCGCCTACAGCAACGATCATTAGCCAAAATGATGTCAGTTGTAATGGTCTAGATGATGGATCAGCTACCGTCCAAGCGATGGGTGGAGCTCCTGGATATTCTTATCTATGGAATGATTCTCAAGGTCAGACAACAGCTACTGCATCAAATTTAGAAGCAGGTGATTATACGGTCACTGTTACAGATACTAATAACGAGACGGCAACTGCAATGGTCACGATAAGTGAACCAACAGAAATAGATATTACGGTAGTCCTCAATACTCCAGAAATGTGTGGAAACATGGATGGCTATTTAGAGGTTTCAGGATCTGGTGGAGCTGGAAATTATTCTTATGATTGGTCCAATAACGGTACGGGAAATTTCCAATCTAATCTTGATTCAGGCACATATACAGTAACCGTTACTGATGATAATAATTGTACAGCTAGCATGATGCTTACTGTGACAATCGATAACGGTACAGCTGGGGCTATACCGACTATTATCATCAATCCAAGTTGTGCGGGATCCGCTAATGGGTACATAGAAGTAATGGGTACCAATGGCGTAGCACCCTATACATTTTTATGGAATACAGGAGCTACGGGCCCGATAGTAAATAGTTTAACAGCAGGTGTTTACGCAGTAACAGCAACAGATGCAAATAACTGTATGGGTATCAATGTGTTTACCTTAGTAGATCCGGCGGGTTTTACAATTAGTACCGATTCTACAGATGTTGTTTGTGCTGGAGACAATAATGGAGTGGCATCAGTATCAGTTGCGGGTGGTTCAGGTATGTTTACCTATTTATGGTCTAATGGTGCAGCTACTGATACCATCACAAATTTATCAGGCGGAACTTACTTTATAACTGTAACAGATGAAAATGACTGTGAAAGAATAGATTCCATTATCGTAAACGAACCGAATATGCTAATGGCTAATTTAAGTGCCACAGAGGAAACAGCCGGTATGATGAACGGATCCGCAACTGCAAATCCATCTGGAGGAACGCCAGGATATTCGGTCGCATGGAGTAATGGAGCTATGGGACTGATGATAGATAATTTATCTTCCGGAATGTATATAGCAACCGTGACTGACACGTTAGGTTGTACACTTATTGATAGTATAAATGTAAGTTCGTCTGATTGTGGTCTTTCCGCGACCTTTGACGCTATTGATATTAGTTGTTTTGGAGATAGTAATGGAAGTATAGATTTAACCAGTTCTAATGGCTCAGGTACTGTGAGTTATAATTGGTCTAATGGTGCTATGACAGAAGATATAAGTGGTTTGTCATCTGGAATTTATTCAGTAACCATTAGTGATGATTTAATGTGTCAGGTAATGATCGACTCTATAGAAATTATACAGCCGGATTCTTTTTCTATATCACCTAATATCATCATACAACCAGGATGTCAAGGCCAAAACTTTGGAACCATTTCTACTATAAATACTGGTGGTACAGCACCCTACTCTTACTCATGGGCGATAGGATTTACTACGGATACGATAAACGTACTCAGTGGATTTTATCCAGTTACAGTGACCGACGCAAATAATTGTACTGCCTCTACCCTGATAAATTTAAATGGAGATGATAATAATCCTCCTAATATAGTAGTAGGAGATTTTACACTTTATTTGGATAACACTGGACTAACTTCTACTATCGACTCTACTCTATTTGATCTAGGTAGCTCAGATGATTGTGATCTAGGACCTTATCTTTTTGATACGACAGCATTAGATTGCTCATTCCTAGGAATGTCAGAATTCCCTATTGCTCTTGAGGATATTAATGGAAATATTGCTTACGATACAGTAACTGTAACTGTAATCGATACTTTTCCACCAGATCTGTTCTGCTTAGATGATGTAACTATTACAGAATGTGATGGCTGGACTTTCGATATGCCTCTAAGTTTTGATAACTGTGCAGCTAGTGTTACACAGACTAGCGGACCCGTTATGGGCGATATATTAGTATTAGGTAATAATGTATTTACATACGAATCAGTAGATAGCTCTGGAAATAAATCAGAGTGCTCTTTTACCGTTACTGTAGAAAGTGCTTTTACGGTGACTCCGGTTCCTCAAGACGTAAGCTGCTTTAATTTTGCTGATGGATCAGTCACTTTCCAGACAACTGGTGGAAATGCTCCTTATAATTTTATCATAGGCGGCGTGACTAATCCTAATCAATTAGAAGCAGGTAATTATTTCGTAACCGTTACTGATAATTCAGGTTGCATTGTTCAAGATTCTTTTGTGATTAATGAACCTCCAGTCCTGTTTATTTCTGATGCAAATATTACTAATTCTACTAACTCTAATTCGATGGACGGAGCTATCGATATAACTGTAGATGGAGGTACTGGAAGTTATACATTTGAATGGTTCCTAAATGGAATGGCTATATCTAATGATGAAGATCCTTCAGGACTTGCTCCAGGTATATATACATGTGTCGTAACTGATCAAAACGATTGTGTCTACACATCACTAGATTACACCGTAGAAGCTACTACTTCCGCAAACGAAGTAGCCATCTTAAGTGATCTAAGAGTATTTCCTAATCCTGCTTCGGAAGAATTAAATATAAATTTAGAATCCTCAGTATTTACAATACAACGCATAAACGTTGTATCTATTGATGGAAAAACAGTTCTTACCCAAAACATAAGTTCTAATAACAATAGAATGGATATCTCTAACATACAGTCTGGAGTGTACTTACTTCAGATGATCCTAAAAGATGATATCGTCTATAAAAAGGTGATTATAGAATAACCTTAAAAGCAAAGAAAAAAAGAGGAGTGTTATTCAATGCTCCTCTTTTTTTTAACAAGTCCTTAAAACATTTACAGCATACTTTACTTTAGCTTTGTCGTCATAATTGTATAGCGATCTAAAAAACATCTATGCGTACTTTATCCTTTGTATTATTCTTATTTACTTCTCAGCTTTGCATGGGCCAGTCATCAGGTTTCATGGAATTTGAAACCAGAGAAATAGACCTCGGTACGATCACAAAAGGAGAAGTAATAGATACGGCATTTGTATTTACAAATATCAGTTCGGAAGATCTAAAAATAGATATCGTCGATGCATGTGAGTGCACTACATTAGACTGGACTAGAACGACTATAAAACCTGGTGAAAAAGGAAAAATATCCATCAGCTTTGACAGTGCAAAAAAAGACATTGTAGAAACCATCAGTGTAGATATTACGCTATGGAATAACGATCCTAAAACAGGTGGACCTGTAATGGATGGAGTGAGTTACACCTATGATTTTAGGTGATTTTCTTAAAATCTAAGAATAAACATGCCCAATAGAGAATGGATTTATAAACTATAAAGACCTTACTATTAAATGTATGAGTTTAATTACCAAAGTGATCTTAGTCTAATTTAAGAACATCTAGGAAAGCTTTCTGAGGTATCTCTACATTACCGATCTGACGCATCTTTTTCTTTCCTTTTTTCTGCTTCTCTAGTAATTTTCTCTTTCTACTTATATCACCACCATAACATTTAGCAGTTACATCTTTACGTAATGCTGAGATAGTTTCTCTTGCAATGATTTTTGCTCCGATAGACGCTTGTATTGCGATCAGGAATTGCTGTCTAGGTAATAACTCCTTAAGCTTTTTACAGATCTTTCTTCCTAAAGCTTCTGCCTTAGTCTTATGTACTAGTGATGATAAGGCATCCACCGCATCACCATTAAGCATAATATCTAATTTTACTAAGTCTGATTCTCGATAGTCCGTAATGGAATAATCAAAAGAAGCATATCCTCTAGATATCGATTTTAGTTGATCATAAAAATCAAATACAATCTCCGCAAGAGGCATTTCAAAAGTAAGCTCTACCCTTTCCTGAGTAAGATAGGTTTGCTTAGTGAGCGTTCCTCGCTTATCTAAACACAGGGTCATTATGGATCCGATATAGTCTGGTTTAGATATGATCTGAGCTCGTATATATGGTTCTTCTACTTTACTTAATGTATTGATATCAGGAAGATCAGATGGCGTATTTATCAAAAGTTTCTCTCCCTTGGCTGTATAAGCAAAGTAAGAAACATTAGGCACGGTAGTAATCACTTCCTGATCGTACTCTCTGGATAAACGTTCTTGGATAATCTCTAAATGTAACATTCCTAAAAATCCACATCTAAACCCAAAACCCAATGCCGCAGATGTCTCCGGCTCATATACGAGTGAAGCATCATTTAATTGTAGCTTTTCTATACTGTCACGTAGCTCCTCGTAGTATTCATTTTCTATGGGAAATATTCCTGCAAATACCATTGGTTTTACCTCTTCAAAACCTTGAATCGCAGTTTCACACGGATTTGCAACAGAGGTAATGGTATCTCCTACTTTTATTTCTTTTGATTCTTTTATGCCCGTTATGATATAGCCGACATCTCCAGTGGACAACTTTTTCTTAGGGACCTGCTCTATTTGCAATACACCGATCTCATCAGCGTTGTACTCCATTCCAGTATTTACAAATCTTACTTTTTCGCCTTTATGTAGTTCTCCATTTAGAATTCTAAAATAAGCTATAACTCCTCTAAAGGAATTAAATACTGAATCAAAAATCAATGCTTGTAATCCAGCTTGAGGGCTACCACTCGGAGGAGGGATATTTTTAACTATGGATTCTAAAATATCCTCTATCCCAATACCCGTTTTTCCAGAAGCGAGGACTATATCATCTACATCACACCCGATCAAATCTATAATCTGATCAGACACTTCTTCGATCATGGCACTCTCCATATCGACTTTGTTTAAGACAGGTATGATTTCCAAATCATGCTCTATAGCGAGATAAAGATTAGAAATAGTCTGAGCTTGAATTCCTTGAGAAGCATCCACTATTAGCAAAGCACCCTCACAAGCCGCGATGGATCTAGATACCTCGTAAGAAAAATCAACATGTCCCGGTGTATCGATAAGATTAAAAGTATAAGTGATGCCATCAGATTTTCTTTTATAGTAAAGCTGTATCGCATGACTCTTTATTGTTATTCCTCGTTCTCGTTCGATATCCATATCGTCTAGAGCTTGGTCTTGCATCTTCCGTTCTGATATCGTCTGAGTATACTCTAATAGCCTATCTGACAAGGTACTTTTCCCGTGGTCAATATGAGCAATTACACAAAAATTTCTGATCAATTCCATAAGCACACAAAGGTAACCCTATTTCATATTCTGCATTGCAGTAAATGCTTATAAATTTATCAATATCTTATACCTTTAGGAGGAATAGAAAATAAAACAAATGATTAAGCATATCATAACCGTTCTTTTTATAGGTATTTATTCATTGGCTTTAAGCCAATATTCTTTTACCCCTCAGAAGGAAATACAATGTACTCCCATAAAAAGTCAGGATCGTACCGGAACTTGCTGGAGTTTTGCAACCTCCTCATTTCTTGAGAGTGAGATAATAAAGAAAACGGGTTCGCAAATAGATATCTCGGAAATGTTTATAGTTAGGAACATTTATCTCGACAAAGCAAGGAATTATGTACTTAGACAAGGTAAAGCTAATTTTAGCCAAGGAAGCCTTTCTCATGATCTAATCAGAATAATGGCTAAAGATGGTATCGTTCCGGAAACTGCATTTACAGGTAAATACCCAAATGAGAAAAAGCATAATCATAGCGAATTAGAAGCTGGACTTAAAGGTTTCTTAGATGGAGTGATCAGTCAGAAAAAAATAAGCCCTAAATGGCCAAAAGCAGTAAATGCAGTACTGGAAGTATATCTAGGAAAAGCACCTGAAAAATTTACCTATGATGGAAAATCACATACACCTCTAAGTTTTGCAAAACATATAGACTTATCTCCTGATAACTATATCAGCCTATCATCATTTACCCACCATCCTTTTTACAGCAAATTTATTTTAGAGATCCCTGACAACTATTCTAATGGATCCTATTATAATGTTCCTTTAGACGAATTACTAACTACTATAAATAATGCTATTGATAACGGATACAGTATAGCCTGGGACGGAGATGTAAGCGAAAAAAGTTTCTCTGCAAAGGAAGGAATTGCTATTCTGCCTACTGATGATAGTAGAAAAGATCTTTTTGCTGCTCCTGGATCAGAAATCAAAGTAAATCAAGAAAACAGACAATTAGCTTTCGAATCTTTTGAAACAACAGACGATCATCTGATGCATATCGTCGGTACCGCCAAGGACCAAAAAGGAAATAAATATTACATCATAAAAAATTCATGGGGAGAAATAAGTCCGTATAAAGGATACTTGTACATGTCAGAAGCCTATCTAAAAATGAAGACTGTAGGTATCATGATTAACAAAGATGCAATCCCTAAAACTACATCTAATAAGTTATTTGTAAATCGCTAGGCAGCAGATAGTAAATCGAGGCGTTTAACCTAAGCATAAAAGGGTTTATAGTGAATAAAGCGGTTTTGTATTTTTTTATATTCGTGATTCATATGTTATGTTTTTGCTCATGTGTATCAGAGCCAGAGGAGGTAACTTTCTTTAATCCGGATCAAGAATTTATAATAGACTTAAATCAGAAATTATCACCAGATGGTCCTCACTTAGTATTTGAAATTTACAGCGTAGATCGTTTTAACTGTTTAAATGCACACATTAATTCTGATCTCCATTTATCAGAGAACTCGATCGATTTGAACATTGAAAATTTTGAAATTCCCGAAAACTGCTCTGTTATTACAAATGCAGATGGAGGGATTATTAATACAGAAGTAGCTACTGGAAACACTTCTATATTTCTAGAGTCATTTATTTACAATATGACGGTCAGTGCTGATGATCTGTTCCATAACACTGGATTTCTCTATGCCCAAAATAATAAATACAGTCTAGAACTAAATACTAATGATGGTATTACCATAGGAAGGAGTTCGATATATAAAATACCGGATAATCACGCGTGGGGATGGATAAATACCCAAGGTACTTCTGTTGATATTTTAGATGGTCTTTCTCCTTTTGTACATAAAAGCTCTTCTTTGAATCCAGGAGACTATGGATTGTTTACAATCAATGGAAATGATCATCTTAGTATTATCGATACTCCTCAGAATCTAGAAACTACTTTTATTTATGAAGTAGATAACGAAGATGGACTTAGAGATTATGTGCAGTATATCAAAGAAAACTACAGTGATCTAGAACTAGAGATAACGCTATCCAATGGAGATCAATTCTAAATCTGCTCTTACGATATTTATTAACTAATTAGTTTCTTATCTTTTGGGTTTAAATCTATTCCGATGATAAATCTTATCAGTGACACAGTCACCAAGCCTACCGCAGAGATGCTCGCTTACATGTTAGAAGCCGTGGTAGGTGATGATGTTTTCCAGGATGATCCCAGCGTCATACGTCTCGAGTCTAAACTCGCTACGATGTTTAAAAAGGAAGCGGGGTTATTTTGTCCATCTGGAACCATGACTAATCAGATCGCTATAAAAGTACATACACAGCCATTAGACGAAATGATTTGTGATCATTACTCTCATGTATACCAATATGAGACTGCTGGTTATAGCTTTAATTCTGGAATCGGCATAAATCTGATCCATGGCACAAATGGTAAAATCACAGCTCCACAATTAGAACAAGCCATAAAACCCGTACATGACTGGCTTCCGATTTCTAAAATAGTCGTACTTGAAAACTCTTGCAACAAAGGAGGTGGATCATATTATACTTTAGATGAAATAGAACCAATATCAGAGCTTTGTAAAAATAAAAATCTAAGACTGCATTTAGATGGAGCCCGGCTATTTAATGTACTCGTAGAAACAGAAGAAACTACGGAGGAAATTGGAAATTTATTTGACTCTATATCTATTTGTCTTTCTAAAGGACTAGGAGCTCCGGTAGGATCCGTCTTACTCGGCTCTAAAGAATTTATCACACAAGCGAGAAGATTTAGAAAAGTAATGGGAGGAGGAATGAGACAAGCAGGATACCTTGCAGCGGCCGGAACTTATGCTCTAGATCATCATATCTCTCGCCTCAAGGAAGATAATTTAAATGCAGCTAAACTAGGATCGGTCCTGTCTCAGATGCCCTTTGTGGATTCCGTAAGGCCTGTAAAAACTAACATCGTCATTTTTGATTTGGTAGACGGAATCACTGCACAAAATTTAATCGATGAACTTAAGAAAGTAAATATTCTAGCTGCTCCGTTTGGGCCATCGACAGTTAGATTTGTTACACATATGGATGTGACTACGGAGATGATAAATCAGGTCATAAAAGAATTACGAAATATACCATTGGCGTAAGCCAAATAGAAAAAATCGTGATTTTTTATAATAATCTAAGAGGTACGCTTATTAATCTCGTCCCTAATTTTTGCAGCTTTTTCATAGTCCTCATCATGCAATACTTCTTCTAGCATTTTCTCTAATGCCTTTAGGGAATAGTTTTCTAGCTTATTTTTAGAAGAGCCAGTCTTGACTTCTGATTTCATTAATTTATCGTTTTCAGAATCATCAAGGACAACACCTGCAGCCTCCATTATAAACTGAAAAGTAAATATCGGACATCCAAAACGAACAGCCATCGCAATAGCATCAGATGTTCTGGAATCGATTTTTATTTCTTTACCGTCTTGCTCACAAACCAGCTGAGCGTAAAAAATACCATCAAGTAAATTATTAATTACAATTTCCTTTAAGATAATATTAAACGTATCGAGAGCATTCTTAAAAAGGTCATGCGTAAGCGGTCGATTAGGGCTCATGTTTTCCATAGCCACCGCAATCGCCTGTGCCTCAAAACCTCCGATCACGATAGGAAGTCTACGATCTCCTCCGATCTCTCCGAGTACTACAGCATAATTATGCGATTGAGTCACACTATGCGAGAGGGCTACGATATCAAGCTCTATTTTTTTCATCTAAGGCAATGCTTACTTTTGTCTAGTAAAGTGGTGCAAATATAGACAACTATAGAAATGACCACGTAAGAAAAGTAATTAATATATACTATATTACTAAATATATAAACTAAAGTATGGCCAGAAAAGAACAATTAGAAGAAATGTTAAAGTCAGATCCCGAGGATGCATTCCTTTTATTTGCTTACGCGAAAGAATTTGAGAAAATAAATAATCAACCTCAAGCTCTAGAAATTTATTTAAAATTACTCCAAATCGACCCTAAATATGTCGGAACATATTACCATCTAGGCAAACTTTATGAAGATATGGAAGATAAAGAAAAGGCGATACAGATATACGATCAAGGTATACTATTAACTAAAGAAGTAAAAGATTTACACGCTTTGAGCGAATTACAATCCGCTAAAATGAACTGTGAAATCGATTAGAGCTAGAGCGAATTACGTCTTGGTAAGTCTTGAAGACACATTAGTATAATCCTACCGATAGGCACAAGTTCCAATCGTCGAAATAAAAACGATCTCAGTTACCCTTTATTAAATCTGCCGATAGTGTATTCTATCATCATTTGTTTAATTATCTACTTACTAAAGCACTTGTACTATTCATGATTAACAGCAGAACAATCTTGTTTTTTGATCCAATCAATGACAACAGGATATAATTCTAAAAAAGACCTGTTCTGATTCTCCTTATACCAATCTAAAACAAAATCATTAAAAGAATGAAATCGTATAAAGCCTCTACCATTTTGCATAAAATCTGCTGCTTCTTTATTCTTCTTATTGAATATTTTAGTATCAAAGTTATCATATAGATATAATGTAAAAACTGCCCAAGTCATATATTCGTTAAACGTCGCATAACCATTACCATAGCCCTGTGCTCCCTTATTCCAACATTCTAAAGGTTGCATTATCTCATTTATTTCTGAAAATTTATTCGAAGCAGGATTTACATAATTATGATCGATTTCGGTAAAAACGGTACGAGTTAAATCTGCCTCTTTAGATTCTTCAGAATAGTTTTTGTCAAAAATAGGTGCATTAATAAACATGACCGTTTCTTTAAATCCCTCATCTTTAAACCGCTGGGTGGCATGTGCACCACCTATTAATGGAGAGATGTAAATCTTATAACTATCGTAACTATTTGAAAATCTAGCTTCCACCCATTTCCACATTTTATCGATGTCTACAAGTCGATAATATTCCTTAATCAATGAATCCTGATAGGTTTTGTGCTCTTTATAGAATGCTCTATAATTTGATGTTTTTACAAAATCATTTATCATCGGAATAAGAGGTTCAAGATGGTTTACTTTATCAAATCCTAAACGTGTATAGGGACTTTTATTTATAATTTTGTTGCGGTTATTAAAACTATACATGTTACTATTCATTCGAATATTATAATAATACCAATAACTATCGTTATCAAAAACACCTTTAATATGTTGATTAAACGTGTCTATAACCGGGTGATTACTGAACTTATTAAAATGATTCATTACAACTTTATGATACATAGTCTTCATATTAACCATGTTAGAATCTATACGTCCTGATTCAGTTAATGCAACCATTATATTAACCAATTCATGTGTTTCAGGATTATCAACTGTGTATTTCCCTTTGTGTCTCTTTATGTAATCCTCAGAAAAAGATACTGCTTTTGAAATGGCTTTTAATCTCGTATATGCAGTATCTTTTTCGTTTAGGAGAACGATAAAATCTTTACTTTCATTTGATTTTAGATTGAAACTAATAGAATCTAAATCTGTAATAAAGGTTGCTTTGACATTCTCG
>CALLXF010000040.1 GCA_938015805.1 uncultured Saprospiraceae bacterium
ATTGATAATAGCGATTTTCTCTTGTACTTTTTCTATAAAATCTCTCATGTAAGCCGGATTACTTTCTATTTGTAAATCTAGACGCCAGTTTCTTACATTTCCTCCTTGTACGTATTCTATATGCAAACCTCCCCAGTCTCCACAGTCAGGACATCCAAAAACCTCATCTGTCTCATCTAGTAGTCCAGTGGGAAAATCATTTACGAGATCTTTTACCAATTCATATTTTTCCATCGGCAGCAAATAGAAATCATAATCTCCTCCACCGTAGTTATCGGTTGCATCTTCGTATAATTCATTCGCCGTCAAGGCAAAAGTCTCTATACATCCCTCACCTCCACATTCTCCAAAAAAATGTCCAAAAACTAAATAGTCTTCTCCTAAATCCCCTAGCGTCACCTCTGGATCATTCTCACTACATGAGCTGAGTAGAACAAATAGAGAAGTTAAGTAAAAGCATTTTTTTAAGATGATAGGAATCCTCATAATCACTTATTTTTTATGTATTTTCTTTATTTATATATTTTCAATGTCACTAGGCTAGACGGTAAAAGTTGGTATAATGGTTGGGTTGGGTTCGGAAACTATCTTAAATCAATTACTCATGTTAAGATTATTAGATCGCACTCTAGAGAAACAAATCGAATATGGTCGTGAGTAACCAAAATAAGATATCAAGTAGAATCTATAATATGGTTTTAAGAAAATTTATGATCGGAGATCTGCATTACATTGGGTTTAACCCAAATAAGACTAGCCTTATGCCCAAATAAACAAAGGCGTCTACATTTCTGTAAACGCCTTCATCGTCATTTCATACTGATTTGCTCTTTATTACTCGGGTGCTCCGTCGTTTACCCAAGCTTCTATTTTTGCTATCCGACAGTCAGATATCATATCCGAACCTGATGGAAAAGGCATGGCTACAAAACCATCCTCATGTTTTATCGCTCCGACGATCCGATCTGGACCATCTAGTTCTAGTTTTACTGCAGCATAGTTATGCAACTCAGGAGAGGTCGCCCCTTGTGCATGACAGGTAGGTATGGCACAGGTACTATTAAATATACTCGCTATATCATCGGTATAAGTCATATCTAAAGTATCACATGATGGAGTCATGGGATCATCATCACCTCCGCATGCCATAAAAATCAATAACATTCCTAAGAAACAAACAATCTTTGATTTCATCTAACTACTTTTGAAGTTGTAATATATTACATTGTCATTTAAATGTCACGTAAAAGGGATGAGTTTTCTTAAAAAAATGGAAGAGTGGCCGCTGATACCCAGTTTTATCAAGCTCACTCAGAAAGTATCGTTTCCAGGATTCCAAGGCGTCCCGATCTATAATGTAGTTACATTTATCTATAAGGAACTACTCAAAGATGATATTATCATGCGAGCTAATTCGATTGCATTTAGCATTTTTTTATCTCTGTTCCCTACCTTAATTTTCTTTTTTACGATCGTCCCTCTGGTCTACTCGACTACTAATCTGATAGATATCATAGATTCTTCATTGATTAATTTTATGCCTGTCGATGCCCACACCTATTTGATGCAAATTATCAAAGACATTTTATCTATAAAACGAGAGGGGTTACTTTCTTTTGGTTTTATACTGGCTTTGTTTTTTGGGTCGAGTGGTGTAAAGACACTGATGATGGGTTTTGATAAATCTTATAACTACCGTCGTACTTTTAAGCGACGTAGCTTTTTAAAATACCAGATTACTTCTGTTGCACTTACTCTAGTACTAGCTCTGATGCTTCTCGTGGCTGTTGTACTTATCGTACTAGGAAAACAGGTACTATCGAGTACTTTTGATTATTTTGCTTTGGGCGAATTTACATCTCAGATATTTAGAATATTGCGATGGATAGTCGTTGCTGTTTTCTTTTATTTTACAATTTCCATTATCTATCGTTACGGTCCGAGTATGTATAAACGGACAAAAATTTTTAACATCGGAGCTTATCTAGCGACACTATTAATCATCGTTATCTCTTTACTGTTCTCTTATTTTGTTAATCGTTTTGGGCAATATAACGAGCTATACGGTTCTATCGGTGCATTGATCGTAGTAATGCTGTGGCTTCAGTTTAATGCCGTGATTTTGTTGATCGGTTTTGAGCTAAATACGAGTATTGCGGTAAATCGAAATCTTATTTCTGAGGAGGCTTGATTAAGGTGTTGAGATTTTTTAAATTTTAAAGTTGTCGAGGTGTTCCCATAAGCCGTAATTCTCATAGTAAAGCATTATGCAATCATCATTAATGTGAAGAAAACTATTTTAAATGGTTTGAAATTGTAAAATGTAGCAATATTGCATTAAAAAATTGCTAAATGATGAATGATTACTTCGTTCTTTTGCCATAAATTTTACGACAGATTTTATTCGTTCAACATATACGTAAAAATAGATATATGTCTATTGCCTACATTACCCATTTTATAGGTATTTACTTGATTCTAGTACAATTTAAAAGTAGGCTTTATTGGCTTTAGGCCGAATAATAATCGTCATAATGACAAATACCAAGACTGATTTAAAATTAAAATAATTTAAAATTAATGTAACCAAACTATTGTTTGGTACGTCTTACTAGTGTAATTTTGTATTTCAATTTTAAAAAATAGAAAATGTTTAAAAGAAGATTCAGAAGAAAGTATACTGTTGCAGCATTAAATGCTCCGGTTACCAAAAGCATGTAAGCGAGAGGACAATTCTATTTTAAACCACCAATTTTATCTTCTCAGAAGTAAAATTTAAGTTTTAAAATAAGCGTAACAACAGTATAATTAGAGAGGAATGCAAGCAGCTTGTGTTCCTCTCTTTTTGTTTTATAGCTCAAGGATATCCGGCTATTTCCTTTCTTCATAATAAATCCAGTTTTGAGATTATAGTATTGTTCTCAGACCAAGTTTCTGGCATCTCTACCTTAGACCATATACAGTTATCAATTTAAAGTTTTTGCAAATCATTCCTTAGGGTGAGGAGCTAGCTTATGATGCCTCGCATATTTGTGATCGTTAATCATTATTGAACAACTTCTAAATTTTACTACAATGAAAACTTTAAGAATTTTATGTTTTGCAATCGTGACACTTGCGATGTCAACTTTTAGTCATGCACAAACTTGTACTGGTTTTGGGCCGGTTTTAAAAACGGGATGGGAACATGTTTATAATGCAGTACACCCTGTAGGAAAACAAATGCTGACTCTTATTCCTGTTGCTGGACAGAATAGAGATTTTACTAATGCCGTCTCTGAGTCTTCTGTTGCTTTACACAAATTTATTTTCGAAGACAACCGTCAGTCATGGACAACTATCGGTGCAAGATCTTTATTTGTTCCAGATAGAGAACATGGTAATCTTGCCAAAATGGGTGTAGGTGGTGCACGTACTTTTACGACAGCTCCTTTATTCTACGACGAACTAGACATCACGATAAATAAGACTGATGGAAAAGCAAAAACGACAATCGCAATCTGTACTTATGATTCTAAAAGCGGTAATAAGATGAATGTGAAAGAATATACTTTTGATAATGGAAAGTATACTCGTAAAAAGACATTTACGATTAAAAATGTTTTTGGTAAATCTGTATCCGTCTTTTTAAAAAATAGATCCGTCGCTAACACATTTAAATACACTATTTCTACTAAAGGACGATCGGATACTAAGAAACAAAAGAAAAGAGTACAAGGAAATAGCAATACTATATCCAGTAAAAAAACAGTAAAGCGTACAACTAAAGGTAAAGGATATAGAAGAAACAGATAGACTCTACCCTTCTGTTTTATAAATGAACAAGACTTTATAAAAGTTAAAAAATATGGTCAAGAGATTTACAGAAATGTAAGTCTCTTTTTTTTTAACGATCGATCCAGTTTCTAAACTCTGGTGTTTTGGCTGTACTGGTATGGACAACTTCAGCAAGACCTTTCATTTTAATCGCCATTCTATTTTTAAAATACGGTTCGATTTTTTCTATGTAATCTATGTTTATTATCTCGCTCCTATTAATCCTAAAAAAAAGATCTGGATTTACTTTGGATTCTATCGCACCTAGAGAATAATTAACCACGTGTTTTTCTCCATTTTTATCTACAGCAAAACTAAAATCACCATTAGCGAGAAATGAAGAAATATCGGGAGTATTTATGAGTTTTATTCCTCCTTTCTTTTTGACTGTAAAACGCTGCTTATAATTTTTAGTCTCTTTGATAATTTCTATGTCCTCTAAAACAGCAGGATCTATTACACCTCGCTCTTCCGAATCAAACAATGTCCGATATTTATCAACCGCTTCTTTAAATTTATCCTCATCATAGGGTTTCAGTAAGTACGCTATGCCGTTAGTTTTAAAAGCCTCTAAGACATACTGATCAAAAGCAGTACAAAAAATAATAGGACATTGGACTTTTACATCTCGGAATATGGATAATGACTGTCCATCAAGTAACTCGATGTCAGAAAAAATCAATTGGATATCAGGATTTTTTTTCAGTAATCTCTTAGCCTCATTTATAGATCTGGCCCATCCTTTAAACTGTACATCTGGAAAATGCTTTTCGATAAAACTAACCAGCTTATCATATGCGGGAATCTCGTCCTCAAATATTAGTATATTCATCAGTCTACCTCTTTTATTAACGGGAGCACGAGGGTATATTTATCATCTACTATAATCTCTACGGGTTGATCTGTAAGCAGTGCAAATCGGGCTTGTAAGTTTTTAAATCCTGTTTTTGTAGACTCCGCTGTTTTTTGCTTAAGTCTCAGATCATTAGTAACAATGACCTTATCCTCATGGACAATTATATCAGTATAAATGGGATCCTCTGCCTGACCTATATTATGTTTAACCACATTCTCGATTAAGGTCTGCAAAGCACCTGGAGGAATCCATACCTCTTCTTTCCCATCCATGCCTTCTACAGAAAACTGATAGGCAGACCCAAATCTTTTCTCAATCAAAAACATATAATTTTTTGCAAAATTTATCTCGTCCTCTAAAGGAACGATTTCGTCATCTTTTGTACTGATCAGATATCTATATAGTTGTGATAATTTTTGCAAATAGGCTTTGGCAACTGTTGGATCTGAATCTATGAGTGAGTCTACCGTGTTTAAATTATTAAATAAAAAATGAGGGTCTATTTGTGCCTTGAGGAGTCTTAGTTCGCTCTCTCTTTTTTCCTTTTCCTTAGCCTGTACTTCTAACTGAGCATCATAAAATTTCTTACCTAAAAACACACCAAGTAAAATACCTGCATTCTGAGCAGAAGTCGCTATACCCCACAACCACACCTTAAACGTAAATAAATATTTCTCTAAAAACTTAGCCCCTTCTCCCTCAGTTAAGTTATAAAAATAAATCTCTAGAACTCCGGCTATAGCCATAAGCACAGCAGTACAAAGAAAAAGAAGAAATATTTTGTTCTTAGGAAAAAAATAAGGGAAGAAAATAAATACGATAATATATACTACTGTAAAACTAAAAGTAACATATATCAGCGTATCTAATAAAGCCTCGACGATCTGCGTACTAAAGTCATAAGTGCTAAGCGTAACAGCTATGCCGATCACATAAAACAATACCAGCATATAGATATCAGACTTATTTAATTTATACCCCATTATTTATTTACCTTGAGATGCTCTTCTTAATTCTTCTGAAGCAGAACCTGAATTTTTCTTTTTAGACTTTAGGTGCTGATTCCCAAATTTATAAGAAAATCTCGCATTAACCACAGGAGCTTGCCATCTAACTATTAAATCCATATCCTGCTGATAGTCGACACTAGCATGCCAGAAACGATTTACAAAATCTTCTACACCGATACTGAACTTTGCTTTATTATCCCAGAATTTCTTAGACATCCCAAATTCGCTACCAAATAAATATTCCGAATTAAAAATACCTTCTTGGTTAGAGGAAGTATACCACCCTCCGATCTCTGCATTTATATCTCCCGGAAGCTTAAATTCTGCTTGTAAAAATAATGTCGTATTCCATTTAGACCTTTCAAAAAAAGCATCATTGTAAAAAGAATTAAAAGAAGTTCTGGAAACGATTGTTCCACCGTAACCGCTAATACCAGGAATAAAATCTAAAGGAAAAAACAAGCTCGTTGCAAAACTAGATCGCTCATCAAAATTTATATCTGTTTTAAATGCTTCCTGAGAATCAGATTCTTGCTCCGTAACTTCTACAATAGCATCGTTAGATTTCTTATACTCAATATTAAAAAACGGTTGCCCTTCCATGCTCAAGGTAAACTTTGCACTGTGGGTCAGCTCTGGCCTCAGGTTCTGATTACCTTGCTCATACGTAAAAGGATCTAAGTAATAGACAAAAGAATTTAGAGAAGAATATCTGGGTCTGTTTATACGGTAACTATATGCGACGGTAGATTTTAATCCTCCTCCGACATCCCTGGATAAACTAAAACTAGGAAATAGCTTTTCTATTGGTCTAGTAAGGATCGAGTCCAATGTAATAGACTCCCCTATGGATTCTGATTTTTCGTATCGTAATCCAGCAGTTCCTGACCATGCCCCCATCTTCCAATTTAGTTTACCGTAACCTGCATAGATCTCCTCATCAAAAAGATACCGATTACTCTGTAGCGGATTATTTACCCATGTACTATCTATAAAAGTAGTAGACTGCAAATCATTATCGAGTTCTGCTTTGCTATATTTTGCACCAACTTTTATTTCAAAATTATCATTAAGTGGTTTTGTATAATCTACAGTACTAGCAAAAATCCTAGTATCTCCTGGTTGGATATATCTTTGCTTAGTAATATTATCATTTATGGTATTAGTGGTGGATAGTATGTTCATTGCATCAACTTTGTACTGAGCCAGACTTAGATCAAGTTCTAACTTCTGACCAGAAGTATCTATCTCATAAATGTAGTATGGATTTACAGACCTATAAGTCCATGCATTATCTTTTGTGTTATCTGTATCTAATGTATAATCCTGAGCTGAAGAAGCGAGTAAATCTACATTAGTAATACTGGTCGCTACCCGCTGATTAGAATTATTATAATACTTAGACTCTAACCCTATGCGATGCCGATCTGTCATATCCCAGTCCATTCTGATATTACCTCTATAAGTAAGAGGCGTTGCTTTATCTATGTTTAATTGATTATAATTACCATCTAAAGCATCATCGATTCCAGATAATCTTCTATCCAGTTGCAATTCTTCTACCCATGCATTTCGAGAAAATCCAAGCCCTGCATTTACGTTAAAACTCCCTTGATAGTGACTTAGATTTAAGCCGGTAGTGTAGTCCCACAATTCTCCTTTTCCGACACCAAGTGTTACATTTCCATTAGTCCCAAAAAGAGAATTCTTTTTAAGAATGATATTTATAATCGGTCCACTTCCTGATGCCTCATATTCTGCTCCCGGCTGATGTATAATCTCGACCTTCTTAATATTATCACCAGGCATATCTCTTAGTAAAGACTGTACATCCATATACTGAGTAGTTTTTCCATTGAGTAGTATGGTAGGTGATCCAGATCCAGCCATAGATAATCGATCATTAATTACTAGCATACCAGGCACTTTTTTCATTACATCGAGCAGGCTTCCGCTGGTATTAGATATATTACCTTCTACATTTACGATCAGCTTATCTGCACGCTGTTCCATCAGTGGAAGTTTATCTACAATCTCTATAGTCTCTAGTAAATTTTGATCATCTTTTAGAACGATAGCTGATAATTTTACATCCTCTCCGATTACATTAATGCCATCTAGCATTTCCTCCTGATAACCGAGCATCGTCGCTATCATGTAATAATTTCCAGATTGTATTTTTTTGAAAATAAATTTTCCGTCATCATCAGTAGATTCTCCTCTGACTAGTGTACTGTCTCCTGAATTATATAAGGCTACAGTAGAGAAGAAAATTCCTTTGCCGTCTTTATCGATAACTGTTCCAGAAATAGACTGTCCCCATGATGTTACTGTAAGAGAAAGGATAAAAATAGTGGTGGTTACAAAGCTTAGATTTTTCATATTGGATTTGAGTTGTTTTACAACCACAATATCTATCTAAACCTAGTTTATAGAAACAAGAAAAGGATGAACTGGGACAAATTTCCGATGAACACACTAATAGAGCAATAACCCAATTTAAAATTCATCAAATTAATGTTATATTAAGGTTAGCGACAATAAAATCAAATTTTTGATAAAAATAATCTTATGAAAATTTCTACTCTATCTAAAACATCATTTAGCCTTTTACTTTTCACATCATCATTAATGATTTATTCGTGTTCAAACCCTGATAATGAATCATCAAACTTTGAAACATTTACAGTTAAAATTTCGGAAAATTATTTTTTAGATCTACCTGGATATAAAGAGTCAGGTGAATTCTTCTTAACCGATTCAGAAGGATTATTATTGGCAAGATCGACTATTATTAATGGCGAAACCATTTCTTTAGAAATAGAAGAAAAAGCTATTTTAAGCGGGATTAATTTTGTTTTCCTAGAGAAAATCACATTAGATGATAGGGAAATTTATTCTTTTAGTTCATTTGATCAAGTAAACTTAAACTTTATTGAATTTTTAGATGGAAATGAAAACAGAACTTCAATAAACGGTGAAGCAAATATTTTAATAGCAAACACTAATGGGCAATTAGAAGATTTACAAATTTCTCATAGTGGATCTACTTCTATAATGAATTCAAATACTAATTTTAGCATTTCACTTAATTCAGAACCTCAGCCATTTTACGCATCCTTTTACAACCCAAGCGAAGACCAATATAAATATATCCTTAAAGAAGAGGTATTTAATGAAGAATCTGATACGGTTTCTTATGCTTCATTACCAGTTATTTCAAATCCAACTACTATTACTTTTCCAGAAAATGTATCAGCCCATATTAGAGTTAGAGGGCAATTAGCAGATACATTATTTTTAAGAGCTTATGATAAAACTTTCTTTAACAATGAATCGAGTACGAATGTTTGGTATCCGAAAAATGTATTTGAGCAGTATGAACAATATTTTAACGTTCTTACAAACGAATATCAGATAATTTCTTCTACTATTTCTAATGAAATTACCACACAATTAGATGACCCAAATTTTACAGCAACTACAATGAATGAAAACATATCTAATTTTGAAATAATCACAAGTGGAGACTACAATAACTATGATATTTTATTCTTACTCCAGGACACTTTAAACAACTTTGATATTCATTGGAGGTTTTTTGGAGAAAAAAAACAAAACATTCAATTAAGTTTACCAGATATCGGGTTGAAATCACTGGTTGGAGATGAAAACTTAGATTTGCTTGATTTCAAACTAACTTCAATTAGCCTAGATAAAATTGATATAATTGAAAATACAGAAAGCCATATTTATTATCGTTTAGATAAGGAAAGATATTCAAATGAAAATATCAATTTAACACGAGTAATCTGGTAGTAATTAGAATTGAATATAAACAATTACTATCGCTAACAAGCTGTGACCACAGCATATCTCTCCTGCGTCGAGAGACGGCGACATACCATCATTCGTACGTTATGTGGAACAAAATTTAAAAAAGATTGACCTTATTACCAATTATTGGTAACTTAGTTTTAAAATAAAAATATGGGTAAGAATACATCAATTTCATTAGGTGAACATTATGAAGATTTCGTTAAATATAGAATTCAAGAAGGTCGATATAAGAATGCAAGTGAAGTAATTAGAGCAGGATTAAGATTATTAGAAGCGGAAGAACAAAAGTTCTACGCTTTAAAATCAGCAATTGTTGAAGGCATAAATAGTGGTATTGCTGTTGACTTTGAACCAAGTGAATTCCTTAAACAAATCAAAGAAGAAAGAAAACTGAATGGCTAATTACAAATTGACTAAGAAGGCTGTTCATGATCTTAAGCAAATTTGGAATTATACCTTTAACCATTGGTCAGAAAATCAAGCTGACAAATATTACAATGAACTACTGAATCATTGTTTAGAGGTTTCAAATAATCCCAACTATGGAAAACAATATGAAAAAATATTGAGTGGTCTAAAAGGATCTCAAATTAATAGGCATATAATATTCTATAGATTTTTAAGTGAAGATGAAATTGAGGTTGAAAGAATTCTTCATGAACGAATGGATTTTAAACAAAGGTTATTAGACGAATAAAAATACTCCACATAACACTAGGTGATGACAGCATTTCTCTCCTATCGTCGAGAGACGGCGACATACCATCATTCGTACGTTATCTACTAAAATGTTTTAAAAAATATGAAGATTAGAATTGTATCCTGTCTATTACTTATTTTAACCGTAATGAATAAAATTAATTCAAACAATCGTTTATTCACAATCAATCGTAATTGATAACGAAGACTTCAAAAGCAAATCTGGAATAGACGAATTAGATGAAGATGAACAAACTATTTCTGAATTGAATGAAATCAATATCGATACAGAAAAATTAATAAACAAATTAACACCAAACGAAAAAGAAAAAAACACTTTTATACAATTGCAGATGATCAAATTCGATATAGACGTAATCTAACTAAATCAAGTTCTCTTTTTAATGAAGAATGGATTTCTAGGGACCGAAACTCTCGAACTATGAATCATTATTATATAAGCAAGGATAAAAGTTCAAAAGTGACAAAATTCCCCTTGGACAGAACAACATTTAGAGATATTAAAGTTACATACGAAACCAAGGAAGATAAAAATGATAAAAAAATAATCTTAGGCTATGAATGCTTTAGAGTGATCGTTACCGAAACTATAATTGACGCTGAATACGGAACGGAAGTTAAAATATATGATATGTACGTTACAAATCAAATAGATCTTCCTTTTCACTTATTAAATACTACTTTAAAACAAACTATTGATTCTTGTCCTCTTCAATTATCTACTTTTAGAAAAGATAAGGAGAACTCATTTAGCATTATGAAGGCAGTTGAAATTCGTAGAGGTGTCATGTGCGATGAAATTCAAATTCCACAGCGATTTACAATTAGATAGCCTAAAGAAAAGATATGATCATAAAATATCTTTTCGTACCTCACAGAAATGGCGACATACCATCATCGTTAAATAAAAAGAGGCGTTACATTTGCAACACCTCTTAGAAATAGTTTTTTACACCAAACCTTACTCCAATCTTATTTAGGAGCAGGAAGGTCTTTTACCTTATGTCTGTATTTTTTACTTGTTCTTTTAGTGGCTTCATCCTCTTGGAAAATCTCGTATTCTTTTAACTGGTCTCCGTTAAAAATAGCTGCTAACCCTGCATCTTTTTCCTCTCTTATTTTTTGCATACTGGCTTGCAGAGCTGCCGAGTCACCTGATTGCTCCTTGATTAGAGTTCTAGATTGTTTCGCGTATTTAGCATTTACTTCTTCGTACTTTTTGATCTGCTCATCCGTCATCTTTAACTTGGTATACATACGCTTATCGGACTCAGCATTATTTTTTGCATACTGACGATTGATCATTTTCTGATTTTTTCTTCTTTCCTTACCTTCTGCTTTAATAGCTGCTTTTTTGTCATCTGCACTCATTGGCTTTTCTTCATTTGTCTCTTCTGCTTTTTTCTCTGCTTCTAGCCTTGCTTTATCTCTCGCAATCTGAGCTTGCGTTTGTGCATGTATATCCGTAGTCGCTAGGAAATTAAAACAAAATGCAAGTAAGATTAATCCTGTACTTTTTAAGTTTTTACTGTTCATTTCAGGTTTATTTTTTGTGTTTATATTCAGACGTACAAATAACGTTAAAAGTTCATAATCTTGTATCATTGAGGAAAAATTATTGACATATTAATAGTTTTAATATTCTTCTCTTAAGAATTCTTATTTATGAGCCCGATAATAGATCATTTAATCACGGTTTTAGGAACAGATCACGTTCTCACTGGTCAGGCTGTCGCCGAAAGTTATAGCCATATATGGCGAATGGAAGAAAAACTATTGGCGAAAGCCATAACTCTTCCTCGTAATACGGAAGAAGTATCTGCTGTAGTAAAAATATGTAATCAGTATGAGCAGCCTATCGTAGTTTTTGGAGGAAGAACAAATCTAGTCGGTAGCACAGAGACCAGCGGAGAGGATATCATAATTTCTATGGAAAAAATGAATCAAATCGAGGAAGTAGATACTCAAAGTAGAACTGTAACTGTACAGGCAGGAGCAATTCTAGAAAATATACAAATGGCTGTCTCGTCAGAGGATATGTTTTTACCATTAAATTTCGGTGCAAAAGGATCAGCACAAATCGGTGGAATCATATCTACGAATGCCGGCGGATTACAAGTATTTAAATATGGAATGACTCGTAACCTCATACTCGGACTAGAAGTAGTTATGGCAGACGGTACAATCATATCTGGCTTAAAAAAGATCATCAAGGATAATTCTGCATTTGATCTAAAACAATTATTTATCGGAAGCGAGGGAACATTAGGAGTAGTTACTAAAGCCGTTTTAAAAATTATCGAAGCACCTAAAAGCCGGACTTCTGCTTTTGTAGGTATCAATAATTACACACAGGTAATCCATTTCCTAAAATTTATGGACAAGGAACTAGCCGGAAATCTATCTAGTTACGAACTGATATGGGAGGATAGCTACAAAATAATGACGGGTCCCCAAAACGATATTAAGCCTCCAATCCCTTACGGTTATAAATACTACGTACTTATAGAAGGCTTAGGAATCGATCAAAATAAGGATCAGGCCCGAATGCAATTTTTATTAGAAGAAGCTTATGAAAAGGAAATTATTCTGGACGCTGCAATAGCAGATGGAAGCTCAGACCTAGAATGGTTCTGGACGATCAGAGAAGATGTACATCAGCTAAAATCTAGCTGTACAATAGATCATCATTTTGATATCAGTATACCGATTCCGGAAATCGGAATTTACGTAGAGGAAACCGTAAATAGATTAAACCAGATCGAAGGTGTACATAAAGTCTTTGCCTTTGGACATGTGGCAGACGGTAATATCCATTTTATAGTGGATAAAGAAAATTCAAATCCTGAGTTAAAAAAAGAAATAGATCTTACTGTTTACAGTCCTCTAAAAAAACTAGGTGGATCTGTCTCTGCCGAACATGGAATCGGATTACACAAAAAAGCTTATCTGGACTTATGTCGATCTGCAGAAGAAATCAGAATTATGAAAGTTCTAAAAAAAGCACTAGATCCTAAAAACCTACTAAATCGGGGTAAGGTTATCGACAACGGATAACACATCAATAAACCTTTATCAACCTAATCTCCAAAAAAAATTAGCTCAATCCTAAACTCAGAGCAAATCATCATCCATCAATAAATGCTGATCATAAATCTCTTCTTCATCATCTTGTACATAATACTTAGGACTAGGGCCCCATTTATTAGGACCTCTCTCACTATCTAAACAATAAAAAACTAATAATACAATAGGACCAAAGGGAATAAATCTAATAAGCCACCACCATGCTGATTTTCCGGAATCATGTAATCTTCTAGATACTAATGCTAAATAAGGCAGGATAGAAACTAACACAAAAAGCGTTAATAACCCAAAACCTAAAGCCCTCAAAATAGGAATGTCCATTGTTTCTCCCAATCCACCAATCAGACCAAGAATAACAATCATAATGATCCAATATAGAGTAAAATACCAGTACTCCTCTCTTCTGGCTCTACCTCCAAATTCAGCAAATTTATTTTGATATATATCGATAAAATAAGTCTGTAAGTAGTTCACCTGATAAGTTTAAACCTCTAATAAGTGATCTGAACTAGAAGCTCCATTACCGATCTCCTTAGGATTAGGACCATATTTATTAGCACCTGGGGTTCCATCTAAACACATAAACACTAATAGAACTATACCTCCAAACGGTATCAACTGAATAAGAATAAACCAACCAGATTTATCTGTATCATGCAATCGTCTTACAACTAATGCTAAAGTCGGCACTAATAAGGCCAAGGCCGTAATCCCTATTAATGCAAGTGCTATGACAGATATGGCAGGTATTTCCATAGCACCTCCTATGCCCGCAATTATTCCAAAACCAATAAACAATAACATATAAAATAAAACAAAGTACCAATATTCGCTTCGTCTTGCCCGTCCATCAAAATTTGCGTAATTGTTTTTTAAGGTATCAATAAAGTATTCTTGGAATAAGCTCATAATAAATAGTTTTTCGTGAAACTGAATTTACTAAAATATCCCAACCTAATAAAATTATTATTGTAAGCTTCGTAAAAGTCAAAAAAACAAATACACTCTAATAGGTAAAAGCCAACGATAAATTATAGGTACGTGGAATGGCTAAACGATCATAAGCAGACATTTCAAAAGGTGTTTTAGTGTAGTCTATAAAAAACTGCCTCTTAACTATATTTCTTCTGTTATATAGATTAAAACAATGGAAGCTACATTTTAAAAAAGCCTTTTTCCATTTCTTAGGTTTAAGCCGATAAGATAAAGAAAGATCAAGCGTATGAAAATCCTGAATCTTACTATCGAGTAAACCTTTATAATTTATTTGATAAATCTCTTCCTGATCCTCATTAGTATAAGTATCTAAAAAATCACCTTCAGAAAAATATCGACCACTACTATATCTCCATCGCGTAGAAACCTCCCACTGATTTATATAAAAATTCTGAAGTAGTGAGATTTTATGCCGCTGCGTAAACGGGCTTTTGACCGTAAACGGATCGATCGCTTTTACATACATATCCTCATCCACTAGCTCGTAAGTCCATAATAACCTTAGCCAGTCGTTCTGATACAGACCAGAAAACTCCATTCCTTTTACTTCTAAATCAGCAAAGGCATACGGATCTTCTGTATTAGAAAAATCTAAAGCAGAGGTCCAGATATTCTCTGCTCTCTTGCGATAAAAATCCGAAGTAAACTTCCAGTTACCATGTGTATAAACCATACCGATACTGGACTGGTTATTCTGTACAACCCATATAAAATTAGGTGCCTCTGGTCTCTCGTCAGATACAAACCAGGTACCTTTCTCAATCTCTAATGGATTAGAAAATAATCTGCGATTTAGATTCTGATGATATTTACCATAATGGATATGTGTCATAAAATGATCGGACCATCGATAGGATGCATGCAATCTAGGTTCGTAAAATTTACGATCTACAAGACTATAAGCAAAATCAGAATATCGCATTCCGGTCTCTAACGTCAGTCCAGGAACCCACTTCCATACACCAGTTATAAACGCACTCTGTTCGTTAGATTTATTTTTTAAAACAGTCTGATATAAACCTGCACCTGGTGTATAAGTGGTATCCGCAAAGGTGACTCCCCAATGCTCATGTTGTACTCCAAAATTAATCTTGTAATGCTCCTGAGTATAGGTTAACTGAGCATTAGCCTGATACTGGTCTACATAATTATTTATATATCGATCTGTACTGCTATTTTGAGTATTTATATTCTCATAAAAGTGATAAGTATTATTATAAAAACTGCCAGTCACATTTGCTGATAATTTAAGATGATCTGTAAATCGATGTAATAAAATAGCACTAGCCCCAGTGTTTTTTAATTCGAGCTGATCTCGCTTAGTAAAATGATTAAAAAGTCCATCGTAGTAGTCATAGCTAAACGAATTCCCTAGCTGAAGATATGATATTTTTAAATCTGTTTTGTCTGATACTTTAAAATCTATCGTACCAGAAAAATCTCTGAATTTAAATTGTTGATCGATCCGCTCTTGCCCTCTCACTCCAAAAAAATCTATATAAAACTGATCGTTTTGCAATTGCCCAAACTGAAATATCTGATCAAAATAAGCATCGAATAAGTTGCTCCTAAATAACTGGGTATGTGATCCTCTAAAAGCAAACTGAGCAGATATTCGATCCTCGACAATGGGCATTGAAAGACCTACGTTAGTATACATTAGATCAGAATATAACTTTATATCCAACTCATTATTAACCCCTTGATTATTTTTCATGATAATCGATCCGGATGCCTGACCAGACTGATCTGCAGAAGCTCCATCTCGAGTGATACTCAGCTCATCGACTAGAAACGGATTTACGCCACTAATTTTACCATAGAACAAACTGGATTGTAACAATTTTATACCATTCCATTTATAATCAACCTGATCAGGTGGACCTCCTCTGATCTGCAAATCTGATAACGACTCACTCGTGGTATATACTCCTGGTAAGACCTGGGCTGTCGCCAATAAATCATTATCTCCTATACCTGCAACGTTGATTAAATCTCCTCTTAGCCTTTGGGTATTTAAGATATCATTTGAGCTATTGATACGGAGGTAATCTCTAATGATTACCTCGCCTAGTAGGTTTTCGTTTTGGCTTAAGACTATCATAGATTGATTTTGTAACGAACTCCACCTACGTTTTTCTTCACCATATCCGATGTAAGAAAAACCAACGGTCTCGCTCTCCGCAAAATGCCCTATGATCCTAAAATATCCATCCGCATCAGTCTGGAAATATTGCTTAGTAGCGGCTATGGTAATTGTTCCATAAGGAAGTCCCATACCACTGACATCTAAAAGGCGACCCTCTATAATGTCTGGTTCTATAAGCTCATCAAGATTAATACCTGGCTGAATAGCAACCACTGATGCTTCTAAAAAAACATAGGGCTTTTCTAAAATCTTAAATACCTTATCTATTATCTCTAAACTTGTTCCCGATACGGAAAAAGAAAATTGTCTTACAGGTAATTCTGCCTCGCTATAATTAAAGGAGACATTTAAAGTATCAGAAAGGACAGAAAGAATATTATCCGATTTTTCCTGTTTAAACGCTAGGTAATAAGTATTTTCCACACCAGCATTTTGACCTAACACAGTTGTGATATAAAGCATTAAAAAAACGAATAGACTACTTGCTCGATATAAAATAGATTGTATTTTTTTCTTGTTTAAATTCATAGCCCATCGTCGTGGAAAGATATCTAGCAGCTTCTTCTACATTTGTTAATGTAATGACGCCTGTGAAAACTTCTGCTTCTAAACCAGTCGCTACAAATCTAATATCAAAAAATCTTTCCAAGTCTAATAACACTAATTTTATAGGTGTTGTTTTAAAGGATCTATAATTTGATTTCCAATCGATCTCGGTAGTTTTCATTTTCTGTATATATCCTAATCTTCCATTTGATATGGAAATCTCCTCATTAGCTTCTAAAATAATTTTAGCGGATTGAGGATCTGAGACCGAGACTTTACCTTCATAACATTGCACACGCATCCAGTCTTTGTTTATCGACCATACGTCGAACTGAGTACCTAGCACCTCCACTTCTCCAGATCTAGTTTGCACGATAAAGGCATTTCCTTTAGCGACCTTAAAAGTGGCTTGTCCTTCTAAAACGATCTGACGCTCCTTATCCCATTGATTATCATTAAATCGGACCTCTGTTTGCGGTGCTATATCTATGGTAGATCCATCCGCAAAAAGATGGGATTTAGTTTCGGCTTTTTCTGTCTTGATAATCGTCATTGCGATCTGACTACGGAACATAAAATAAACTATCAGAAAAACCAGTGGTAATAAAAACAGGACCCATTTTATCCATTCAGGTTTTTTTGATGAGACATCATTAGATGAACTACTAGACTCAGACAGAGTCTCTGTTATCTTTGAGCCTAAGCTGTCCCACATTATATCATCAGTAACAACTTCTATTTCTAATGCATCCTGACGATCTAGCCATAATTGGAGTGCATCTAGGTCATACTTTTTAGATAAAGCTATTTGCTCTTCTTTACTCAGTTTACCTGCTGCCCATTTAGCTAATATATCTTCCGGAATACTCATGTAATAGTGTAACGTGGATAACTTAGATTACCCTACTTTTTTTGAATAATATTTTCTTGGTATAATTTTTTTAAAGCGTTGGACATTCGTTTCTCCACAGCTTTTACACTGATGTCCAGTAATTCTGCGATTTCTTTATATGTCTTTTTCTCAAAACGATTTAGCATAAAGACCGTTCTATTTTTATCGGTCATACTATTTATCGTTTGCTCTAATTTGTTTTTAAATTCTTGTTCCTCTAATTTATACTGACCATCTTCATTAACCACCATAGGGGATAAGCCTTTTCTGTATTTTAATCTTACCTCCGCTTTTCTATACTCGTCTATATGTAACCTAGAAGCAATCGTAAACAGATAAGACTTTGCTTTATCTCGTTCTACATCTCCACAGTTATTCCAAAGTTTTACAAAGCAATCCTGAACACTGTCCGCAGCCTTGTGGATCATCATACCTCTCCCTTGCAAAAAAACTTGCAACGGTTTTTGCCATCGATCAAAAACTTCTTTAAATACAGCCTCTGCACAAACAGACATAATATTTTTAAAAAATTAAAAAAATAGGTAGGGTGTTTTCTGATCACCCCGTTACACTTACAACGGCAATATAAATCCTGCTTTATTATAAACAATATAAAATTAAGAAAGATGAAAAAAACAGCTCTCCCTTTTATCATTATTTATCTTTTATCTACTACCCTTTTTTCTCAAGGAGAATGGTCTACGCTAAAAACAGGAGCTGGAGGATGGCTTACAGGTCTCGATATACATCCTACAGGCAATCCTATTTACGCAAGATCTGATGTCGGAGGAGCTTATCGATTTAATCAAAACACAGGGTCATGGAAACAAATCGTAACCTCTGAATCGATACCCGCAGCCGACGTGAAATGGTCAAATTATCATGGCGTTCTCAGTCTTGTTTCTGCACCTTCTAATTCGGCGAAAGCCTACATGGCTTATAACAATACTATCTATAAATCCCTAGACCAAGGACAGAACTGGAGTCGTACTAATTTTCCAGATATAGAGATGAACCCTAATGATGATTCCTCTAAACTCAGTGGCGAAAGACTAGCAGTAGATCCCACTAATGAGGATATTGTTTACTTTGGATCTATAAATAATGGTCTTTATAAAACCACTGATGGTCAAAACTGGAATAAAATAAATAGTTTGCCTTCCGGCGAATTAGACAGAGGGATAAGATCCATAGTTTTCGATACTAATGGAGGAAGTTCTAATAATGGAACTGATATCGTATACATCACCATAGACGGTGCTGGTGTTTTTAAATCTACAGATGCGGGAATGACATGGGTAAATATTTCTACAGATTTATTTACTTACAACCAGCCTCATTTTTATGATTTAGAAATAGATAATAACGGTAACGTATATGTGGTAGGTATTGACAATAGTGCTGGTGGTGAAATTCCGTTTGGGGCGTACCGATATGACGGAGCACAATGGAATCAAGTTTTTACAGACGATCTAGATATTGCATTTGGAGAAATAGCAATCGATCCTTTTGATGTAGATAGAGTCCTCATTTTTTCTTACGGATATAGTGATACGTACCGCACCACCAATGCAAGTGCTACAAATCCTACTTGGGATTATATCTCTATGACACGCAGTGCTCAAAATATTCCATGGATGGCTTGGACTGAGACGACATGGTTTACACTAGGCGAAATAAAATTTGATCCAATAATAGAAGATAAAATATGGGTGTCCTGGGGAACAGGAACTTTTTACATTATAGAAGATGGTTCTAATAATCATACATGGATCGAAGAATCTACAGGACAAGAGCACCTCGTTTCTAATGATGTGATTTCGTTTAGTAATGGAAATAAACTTACTGCTCATTGGGATTTTCCTGTTTTCTTACATAACCCATCTAACGACTATCCTACCACCCATAAACCTAGTAGTCGATTTAATTCTTGCTGGGATCTTGCACAAAGCCCTACTGATGAAAACTTTGTCGTGGCACTTATAGAAGATAATAGATATTGCTGCTGGGATGACCAGACTAGAAATACCAGTTACTCTTCAGACGGTGGAGAGAGCTGGACAAAATTTGCAAGTCAACCAGGAGATGATTTTGATCTGCACTTTGGACAACTGGCAGTATCTGCAGAGGATAATGATAATATCATTTGGCTGCCAGGAGGAAATAGAAGTCCTTTTTACACTACAGATAAAGGGAATAGCTGGACAGAATCTACCTTACCTGGACAGTCAGATAATTGCTGTATCGGACCAGAATATTTTAAAAGAAAAGCCTTAACCCCTGACGCGGTAGCTCCTAATACTTTTTACATCTACGATTGGGGAGCAGGACACATTTTTAAAACAACTGATGGAGGTTCCTCATGGATACGTTATGCTAGTGTTTTACCAGCATGGTCTTTCCATGGGAAAATAACATCTGTTCCCGGAAAAGAAGGTCACTTACTTTTCTCTAATGGAGCAGAGGAAGCCTTAGATCTTATAGAAGGGGTTTATCACTCTACCGATGGAGGAGCATCATGGAATCTTTTAAGCAATACTGACAAAGTCCTCAATGTTACAGCAGGTAAAGCCGCTACTCCTAATAGCTATCCGACTATATATATCTGTGGTGAAGCAAATGGTGTTTACGGATATCACATGTCTACAGATCAAGGGAACAGCTGGGTCTCGATCGGAACATATCCATTAGGTCTATACGACTGGCCTACTGTTATGGAAGCAAATCCTTACGTATTCGGGAATTTAATGATCGGTTTCGCAGGAAATGGTTTTATAGAATATCAAGAAGCATCAGTTTCTATAGATGCAGATTTAACGGAACGTATCCATATAGACCAGTTTGGGTATAAACCAAACAGCAAAAAGTATGCAATCATCTCCGATCCACAAATAGGTTTTAATTCATCCGAAAATTACACTCCGGGTGCAACGTTTCAGGTGATCGATGCAGAAACAGCTCAGTCTGTTTTTTCTGGTACTCCACAAGAATGGAACAATGGCAATGCACACACTCAATCGGGAGATATAGGATGGCAATTTGATTTTACAAATTTAACAACAACAGGAAATTACTATATATATGATGAGGAAAACAATACCAAATCTCATGAATTTACCATCAGCGAATCCGTTTATAATGATGTCTTAAAGGCAGCTACAAAGATGTTTTACTACAATAGATGCAACATGGAAAAAGCAGCTCCTTATGCAGATACTAAATGGCTAGACGCAAATAATTTTAATAACCCACTACAAGATGCCAACTGCAGATTTATAGAAGATCCTAGTAACTCTGCGTTAGAAAAAGATTTGTCCGGAGGATGGTTTGATGCGGGAGATTATAATAAGTACGTAACGTTTACGCACAGCACTCTCCATCACCTACTTTATGCGTTCTCAGAAAACAGTGACGTTTTTACGGATGACTGTAACATACCAGAATCAGGAAATAATATTCCTGATCTATTAGATGAAATCAACTGGGAAATGGAGTGGTTAGAAAAAATGACTAATGCTGATGGATCTGTACATATAAAAATGGGAAATAAAAATTACTCTGAAAATATAAGTTCGCCCCCAAGTACAAACACAGATCCACGATACTACGGACCTACCTGCTCTTCTGCAGCGATATCTGTAGCAAGTGTTTTTGCTCATGCGGCACTAGTTTATGATCAAGTAAATGGCTTAGAAAATTATGGAGAACAACTAAAAGACAAAGCCATAACAATCTTTGCTTATACATTACCGTTACTAGAGAGCAATACTTTAGACACAGATTGTGACGATGGCTCTATCGTTGCAGGAGATGCCGACTGGGATGTAGCATTACAAAAAGAAACTGCACTAATTGCAGCAATTCATTTACTAGAACTTACAGGCGATAATCTATACGCCGATTACATCATAAGTCATATAGGAGATGCTAGTACTATAGACGCAGGCTGGTGGGGTCCGTACACTAATACGTTAAACGAAACTTTACTCCATTATACTACCCTACCTAATGCAGACCCTGGCACTGTAGATCGTATCGTAAGCTCCGTGACACCTCACGTCGAGGGGGACTGGGATTCTTTCTACGGACAAAATAATTTAGATCTTTATAGATCATATATGCCAGACTGGTCTTACCACTGGGGCAGTAATATGGCCAAAGCTGACTACGGAAACCTTAATAATATTATCGCTAATTATGGAATCGACCCTGCCTCTAATTTAAGTCATTTTCAAAAAGCCGAGGAACAGTTACATTATTTCCACGGCGTAAATCCTCTGGGCTACACCTACATATCTAATATGAGTGCTTACGGAGCGGAAAATAGTATTGATGAGATTTACCATACTTGGTTTTATGACGGAACAGACTTTGATAATGCATCGACCTCTTTATATGGACCAGCTCCAGGTTATTTATCTGGAGGTGCAAATTCCAGTTACACCATAACAACTAATAGTCCTCCTTACGGTCAGCCGCAACAAAAGTCATATCTGGATTTCAACACTGGCTTTCCGGATAATTCCTGGGAGATTACTGAGCCTGCTATTTATTATCAAGCTGCTTATATCAGACTACTCGCAAATTATACAACGGCCAGCAATACTGTACCACTAACTCTGTTAGATTTTGAGGTTGCTAAAAATAATGGGGATGCCTTACTAACATGGAGTACTCTTAATGAGATAAATGTGAACCGTTTTGAAATAGAAGTTTCTACTAACGGAAGTGATTTTTCATATCTAGGAGAGATGGTCGCAATCGGAAACACCAATAGTATCAGCGACTATAATTATACAGATACAGACATAGATGTCACGTATAGTGGAAACAGCAATATTTACTATCGCTTAAAAATAGTGGATCTAGATGGATCGTTTACTTACTCCCCTATTAGAGTGATTAGCCTTTCGGCGAATGATGATCTGAGCAAAAAAATAGATCTAAGATTATTTCCAAATCCTAGTATAGATCGTACTACTATAGAAGTGGAAGGAAATCATAAAATCAGTAATATTAAAATATTCGATTTTTATGGAAAAAAAATCATGTCTACGGATATAAATCTTTCAGTATATTCTATGGACTTGAGCTCAATGCCCGCAGCCACCTACATTATCAAAATAAAGATCGGCTCTACGAGTTATGAGAAAACATTAATTAAGATGGAGTAGAAAAGATAGTACTGAGCAAAAAGATAAAGTACTAAAACAAGAAGGCCGGATCCCCAAGAAGGGATCCGACCAAAAAACCACTATCACTAAATTCTTATATTTCTTATACTAACTAATAATTTTAATAACTAGTTAGCTCCTACAAGTCTAATATTAATATCAAACTCATCATTTATCATTTTATCACCCAGACCTTCAAAAAACTTTCCTGAGCCATATTTTACATCGTAAAGGGTTCTGTCTACTTTTAACTGAGCCGTACAAATAATACCGTTTTTGGTATTTTCCATTTGAGCCACAAATGTAATAGGATTTGTCTTACCTTTTATAGTTAAATCACCAGAAATATTAAAACTTCTTTCCATTTTAGCTGGTGTCGAACTTGTGACTTTAAAATTAGCCGTAGGATACTTATCTACTCCAAAAAAATCATCAGATTTTAAATGCCCTTCCAGTTTTGCAGCACCTCCTGATCCTGCCATGTCTGTATTTTTTAGACTCGTCATATCAATCACAAATTCTCCTCCAACGATTTTATCATCTTCTATTTCAAAAGAACCAGATTTAAGATCGATAGTTCCAGAATGACTGCCTGTTACCTTATATCCTTTCCATGTTACCTCACTTGCAGAAGTGTCCACCTTAACTTGGTTTAAAATTACGAAAGAAAAAGTTACCATGCTTGCTAGCATTAAAAAAGCACTTAGTTTTAAAAAATTCATTTTTTATTTGTTTGTTTATCAATATTATTTTGGATCAACCTCTTAATTTATCCAATAAATCAGAAAGCTGATTTGCCTCTTTTGCACTTAGATTTTTTAGTAGATTATTTAGATCTTCTTTTTTATCTTGAATATTATTTAATAGTAAAAGTCCGTCTTGCGACAGCGTCACATCCACTAGTCTGCGATCATTCCCACATGTTACTCTCTCAACCAGATTTTTTTGCACCAGTCGATCCACAATTCTAGAAGCATCGGACATCCTATCTATCAGTCTCTGTTTGATAGCAGATGTACTTATCGGCTTCCCTGCCCCCTTTAATATTCGCAAAACGTTATACTGTTTAGATGTAATACCATATTGTTTTAGATGCTTATTGACTTTTGCCTTAATATGATTAGAGGTATAAATCAAATTGACCATTGCTTTTTGATGACTATTTTCGAAAGGTTTAGTTTGTTTTATTTCCTGCTCTATATTCATAATTCTAAGATACAACATCGATGTTACAACATTGTTCTTGGAGATTCTAATTTTCTTGATTTATTTTTAAAATTCTCTTAACCATCCATAACCAAAAACATAAAACTGTCTGATAAAAAAGATAAAATTTAACCGATCTAATGCGTTTAGAAAGTACCTTTGTGCAACCTAAGAGCTATGAGACTTTGATAAAAGATCGAGATATAAAAATTATAGAATGCCCTAGAGACGCCATGCAAGGGCTGCATGATTTTGTTTCTACCCCTATCAAAGCAAAGTATATTAATAAATTATTAGAGGTCGGATTTGATACTTTAGATTTTGGAAGTTTTGTTTCCCCTAAGGCCATACCACAGCTCAGAGACACTGCAGAAGTTTTAAATCTTCTGGATATCGATAACAGTCCGACAGATTTACTCGCTATCGTGGCAAATCTTAGAGGAGCGTTAAATGCCTCTCAGTTTCCTCAGATAAAATACCTCGGCTACCCATTTTCCATCTCAGAAACATTTCAGCTCAGAAATACTAATGCCACATTAGAGGAATCTTTAGAGCGAGTAATGGATATTTACGAAATCACTCTTGCCCATAATAAGGAACTGGTAATTTATATATCTATGGGTTTTGGAAATCCTTATGGTGATACCTGGAATACAGAAATTGTAGAACGATGGGTCCATCAGCTAGCGAGCTATGGTATAGAAATATTTTTACTTAGTGATACAGTGGGAGTCGCAAAACCAGAAAGTATAGAATATCTTTTTTCCGAACTGATCCCTGAGAATCCGGACCTAGAAATCGGAGGACATTTCCATACAACCATCGATACATGGGAAGAAAAAGTACATGCGGCTTTCGCCAATGGTTGTACTCGTTTCGATGGAACCATAAAAGGATACGGAGGCTGTCCAATGGCCCAAAATGATCTAGTAGGAAACATGCCGTCGGAGTTTCTTATCCAATATGCCCAGAAGCATAATCTTAATTTTAACCTTGATCTTAATGCCTACAAAGAAGCAATGGAAATTGCAAAGGAAATATTTGTTTAGTGTTTATTATTGAGATCTATAGATTGTAGACTTTTGGGATGTTAGGCTTTTACATGCTAGATGCTCAGAATATTACTGTTACCAATTTTTTATAGGTTCAGATCTTTTAGAATAAATTATCTATTATTTCCATACTTTAAGCTATTAGATTCTACATCTTTTTCACCTGCTTAAAGTAAACATTCATTACCATACCACCTACTATAAGAACCATTCCTAATAGTGCCACGATTCCATAAGATTCCCGAAAGATAAAGTAACCAATACATCCTGAAAAAATCAGTTCCAGATATTTAAAAGGAGCGAGAATACTCGCTTCCTCTAGCTGAAATGCTCTAGTCATAAATAGCTGCCCTATTAATCCAAAAATTCCAATGCCTATAACGGACCACCACTCTATGCCTATAGGCATCCTAAAACAAGTTATAAAACATATCCCGCTGATCGTGGCGGTCATCATAAAATAATTGATGATAGTTAGATAATGCTCTCTCGATCCTAGGTATCTGATAAGTACAAAAACCATCCCTACTAATATCGCAGAAACTATTACCAACGAAAAACTAAAAAGATCTATCCGATAATCAAATCCCTTTAATACGAGTACTCCTGTAAAAGCAATAGCAAAGCTTATCCACTGCTTGATATTTACTTTCTCCTGTAAATAATAAACCGCCAGTATGGCCCCGAAAATAGGCCCAAGATATCTTATAGAGATAGCCGACCCCAAAGGAATCCGCTGTATAGCCCAGAAAAAAGCAGCTAAGGAAACCAGACCTAATATCGCTCTAAGAAGTAACAATTTAGGATTATTACCGATTCTATTTATTTTATGATAAACCATGTAGGGAAAAATAAATATAAGCGATCCCGCAGCTCTAAAAAACACAACTTGCATCGGATGCATCGTGCTTAGATATTTTGCCATAACATTCATCATAGAAAATGCAATAACAGCGATGATGATAAAACCGACTCCTTTTGTAAACATCTATAAAATTACTAATCTCCTTATCCAACCATTAGTATAATTTAAGTTTTTACATTTATAATACAAATCCATATTATGCGTAACTCTATTCTATCTATATTTTTGTTCATCTTTCTGTTTTCTTGTAATTCAGAAACTCATTATGACCTTATAATTACTAATGCAAAAATTTACACTGTAAATGCAGATCAAGAATGGGCAGAAGCAATCGCTATCACAGATGGGAAAGTAGTAGCAATAGGAACTCAGGATTCTATTGGCCGAAAGGCTAATAATGTAATAGATGCGAAAGGTCATTTTATTATGCCGGGTTTTATAGAAGGTCACGGACACTTCTCAGGTATGGGAGAGATGCTTATAAATCTAAATTTACTCCGTAGTAAATCATGGGAAGAAATAATCAGTCAAGTGCAAGAAAAATCTAAGACTGCAAAACCTGGAGAATGGATAGAGGGAAGAGGATGGCATCAAGAAAAATGGGATTCTATAGATATCAGAAACATCAACGGTTATCCATACCACACCAAACTAAGCAAAATCTCACCTGATAATCCTGTGATCCTTTATCATGCCAGCGGACATTCTCTTTTTGCAAATGAGGCAGCTATGAAAGAAGCAGGAATAACAAAAGAAACAATTCCTCCAATGGGCGGAGCTATTATCAGAGATAGTGATGGAGCTGCTATCGGAGTTTTTGAGGAACGAGCGATGAACCTAATCTCTCGAGCTCATCTTAAATATGAACAAGGACTCAGTAAAGATGCATTAGAAAATAAATGGTACGCTGGTATCAGTCTGGCTCAAGAAGAATGTTTACAAAAAGGAATTACCTCATTCCAGGATGCAGGATCCAAATTCAATGAATTAGATAAATACGAAAAACTTGCTTTGGACGGAAAGCTAGACATCCGCTTATGGGCAATGGTCAGACACACTCATGATCAGATGGATGGGCAGTTAGAACAATATAAAAAGCAAGGAGTAGGAAATAATTTTTACTCTTGTACTGCTATCAAATCTGAACTGGATGGAGCCTTGGGTTCATTTGGAGCATGGCTGCTGGAAGATTATACAGATAAGCCAGGATTTGTGGGGCAAAATACGACCGAGATAGAAGAGCTAGAACAGATCGCTCAACTTGCAAAAAATAATGATATGCAACTTTGTATCCATGCTATCGGGGATCGCGGAAATAGAGCTTCTTTAGATGTGATAGAAAAATTTACAAGCCCTGATCAAGATCACCGCTGGCGTATCGAGCATGCCCAACATTTACATCCTAATGATATTCCTCGATTTAAAACTAGTGGGACCATTGCTTCTATGCAAGCTATTCATTGTACCTCTGATGCTCCTTTTGTGGAAAAAAGACTAGGCCTTAAAAGATCAAAAGAGGGAGCCTATGCCTGGCGATCTTTAATCGATGCAGGAGCAATAGTAACCAATGGAACTGATGCCCCAGTAGAAGATGTCGATCCGATCGAATGCTATTATGCTTCTGTGACTCGTAAACGTATCGATAATGGTTTTGAATTTTTTCCAGAACAGAAGATGACTCGTCAGGAGGCAATCGCTTCTTACACAATTAATAACGCCTATGCTGTTTTTGAGGAAGATATAAAAGGAAGTTTAGAAATAGGGAAAGTTGCAGATCTAGTTATGCTATCTGAGAATCTAATCGACTGTGATGACAATGATATTTTAAATACGGAAGTGCTTATGACCATGGTCGATGGTATCATAAAGTATGAGAATAAATAAATATAACCTAAAACAAAATTCTAAACTTCACTAACATTTAGAAGTAAGAATCAAGTTTTTATAATAACAAATCTAATTTGAGGAAAAGCAGAACCTTAAAAAATAAAATACATTAATGACACAAAATAAAACATATACGATCGATGGGATGACCTGTAACGGATGTGTTGCAAGTGTAAAAAAACAACTTGAGTCCATTCCGGAAATCATAAACGCTGATGTGGATCTGACCTCTAAAACCGCTTCTATAAAAAGTAATTCTCTTGTGTCATTAGTCACACTCCGCTCTGCCCTATCTACAAAATATAATATTGACCCAGTAGCAAAAAATCAAGAGGTAACGGTAAATAGTACTGCCTCTGAAAGTAAATTACAACAATTAAAGCCCTTACTTCTTATATTAAGTTACATCACTGTAGCTAGTGTTTTACTACATTATAAAAGCGGAAATCTATCCTCAATAATGATAGATTTTATGGGACTGTTTTTTATTGTATTTAGCTTTTTTAAAATGCTAGATCTTAAGGGATTTCCGATATCATTTAGGATGTATGATCCATTGGCGAAAGCCATACCCATTTATGCAAACATATACCCCTTTATAGAGACGGCACTCGGTTTAATGTTTTTAATGAGATATAATATTACCATAGCATTAATAGTGACTTTGATCATATTAAGTATTACTACTGTTGGGGTAATCCGTACATTACTCGATAAGAAAAAAATACAATGTGCCTGTTTAGGAACTGCACTAAAACTACCAATGACAGAAGCCACCTTAATAGAAAACGGAATAATGTTAGTGATGGTAATTATAATGCTAAGTAAACAGTTTATACTTTTTTAAAACTCCTCATTTGTAGCTGTAGACACGCGTTCTGCTAATTGCAATTTAAGAGATACAATGTGAGAACTCAAAGCTCCTGAGACCTCACCTACATTTGCAAGGGCGTAATCGATACTGATCCTTCCTAGGTTTAATCCGAGTCCTATATTAGGCTGGAATTCCAGAGATCTATTTTCTGTATTAATCTCATTTACGATACTTTGGATATTACCCATTCCTGCTCTGATAAAAACTTTACGACTAATCCCGACTTCTAACCCGATCGTAGGATCGATATTTATTTTATCTCCAGAAAACACGCCTGCCTTAGTTCCATCAGTAGATATATTTAGATTAGCCTGGACGAGGTAGGACAATTTTGGTTTCCCAAATTTATAAGCTCCACCTAGTATAAGTCTAGGTAAGGATAGTTCTGTACTACTTACTGGAATCTCGTTTCCTGTTTGCGTAAAAACAGCTTTGTCTTCCTCAGACATATTAAAACTCCATGCATTAAAAGTAGTCGTGATATCTTTTGCCATAATCCCCAGAGAGAGATTATTTTTTTTCCATTGCCATCCTAGATCAAAACCAAAACCCCATGCTCCTCCAAAATCACCGATGGTTCTACGGATTATTTTTGCACTACCTCCGATACTCATCCCTGGCTTACCGATAGCTCTTGCATAAGAAAAAAGCACCGCTAGATCAGCAACAGAAAACGTAGATACATTATCAAAGTTTACACTTCCATCAGGACCGATCAGGTTTAAAGTATTAGGAATATTATCCACTCCCATACGGATAATAGAAATACTCCCAAAAGATTTTTTCTCCTTGTCTAATCTTTTCCCAAATCCGAGATAATCATAACTCGCTATCGACCCAAACCATTCTGCATGCATAGCACTTATCTCAAATGGTGCATCGATATTAGATAACCCTGCTGGATTCCAGAATCCCGCAGTAATATCATCGACATCGGCTACTACACTTCCAAACATCCCATGAGCTCTAGCTCCGACTCCTATATTTAGAAATTCGTTTACAAATTTAGGATTACCATCTTGAGCATGTACACTCGGAAGCATTAGAAAACTGCTTAATAAAATAAACAGGTAAATCGCTATTTGACTATTGTATTTCATTGATTCTCGTTGAAATTATATATAAAGATAAATTATAATATGTTATTTATCTAGTATATGTGGTATAGATGCTGGAACCATACTCTACGGAATTATTATCTTCATTTCCATAAAAGCTGCTCTAGCAGTCTCCCTAGTAACGATTTACTATTCTAATTATTATCATAATATGAGAAAGCTATTAATTTTTGTCACCTTAGTCGCATTACTAAATGCTTGTAAAACTGATCATACAACTGCTCCGACCTATACTCCTACAAAGTATATATCAGTGGATTCTGCAGCAGTCGTAACGGCTCATCCGATCGCTAGCAAAATCGGTTTGCAGATATTAAGAGATGGTGGAAATGCGGTAGATGCTGCTATCGCTGTCCAGTTTGCCCTAGCAGTATGTTTTCCTGTTGCTGGAAATTTAGGCGGAGGAGGTTTTATGGTATATCGTGATAAAAACGGAGCAGCGACTACATTAGATTTTAGAGAAATGGCTCCCGGATCTTCCACCATGGATATGTATTTAGATAAGGATGGTAACGTAAATAACGAACTGGTCAGAAACGGTGCTCTTTCCGCAGGTGTACCTGGAACCGTAGCGGGGATGCATGAGGCTTTTGTAAAATATAGCCGTTTAAAAAATTGGGAGAAATTAGTACAGCCAGCAATCGATATCGCAACTAATAGATTTAAAATCACGGAGCGTCAGGCAAGCATGTATAATGATACTCGCTCTTCCTTTGTAAAGTATAATAGATATAGTCCTCCGATTATTAAATCTACGCCTTGGAAATCAGGAGATCTTTTTATTCAAGAGGACCTTGCTTTTACGCTTACGCGAATAAGAGACCTCCAAAGAGATGGGTTTTATAAAGGAGATGTCGCTAATCTGATCGTTGAAGAAATGAATGCGACTAATGGTCAAATATCACTAGATGATCTGAGTTCTTATGAGGCTAAATGGAGAGATCCTATTACATGCGATTTTGATGGGTATACTATTTATTCCATGCCTCCACCTTCGAGTGGTGGAATTGCCTTATGCCAGCTTTTTGAGATGGTAGAACCGTATAACCTAGAACAGTATGGCATGCACTCTACTCGAGCCATGCACATAATGATCGAGGCAGAAAGAAGGGTTTTTGCGGATCGTGCTAGGCATCTCGGAGACAGTGATTTTTATGATGTTCCCAGCACTACTCTACTCGATCCTTCTTACCTAAAAAATAGAATGTCCACTGTAGGATTGGCGAAAGCCGGAAAATCAAAAAATGTAAAAGCAGGACAAATAAAAGAAAGTACAGAGACCACCCATTTTTCTATCGTCGATGCAGAAGGAAATGCAGTGTCCATAACTACGACTATAAACGGAGCATTCGGATCTAAGCAGTTTGTAAAAGGTGCTGGATTCTTGTTAAATAATGAGATGGATGATTTCTCCGCAAAACCGGGATCTCCTAATTTGTACGGCTTATTAGGGGCTGAAGCCAATAAAATAGAACCTAAGAAAAGAATGCTCAGTTCGATGACACCGACCATAATTTCTAAAAATGGAAAACTAAAAATGATCTTAGGAACACCTGGCGGATCTACAATTATTACTAGTGTTTTCCAGACAGCCTTAAACATAATCGAATTCAAAAAAGATATCAAAACAGCGAGCGACGCTCCTCGATTCCATCACCAGTGGTTACCTGATTCTATTATGATAGAAAAAAATCTTTTTAGTTCAATAGCTTTAAAAAAGCTGGAAGATATGGGACATAATTTTAAAGAGGTATCTGCCATCGGTAAAGTGGAAACCATCTGGATAAACGATGATGGAAAAATAGAAGCTGTAGCTGATAGAAGAGCCGATGATCACGCTGCAGGATATTAGTTATAAACAATTAAGGATAAAATATAATTATTGTCAAGTATGAATAAGAATATATTTACATTAATAATCTGGGTCTGCATTTCTCAAAGTCTATATGGGCAAATATGCCCAAACGACCCACCGCAAAATATGTTTTTGGCAGATTCTCCATGGCCCATCTATCATAGGAATAATTATGCACAGTCTTCTACTTGTTATACTGGGCCTAAAGATGGAGACAGTTTAAGGACTGTTACTAAAAACGAAATACAAGGAGGGACCTCTCCTTGGGTGTATATGACTGACAAATACTCAAATGGTGATAGAGCATTACTTTATTCCAACTCTACCCACGTATTTAAGTTGGTCGATTTGGGTGATGAGATTGTTACTGTTGATAGCTTACGAATTGATTTTGATCCTTTTCAGAGCTTTGGTTGGAATTTCCTATTGACAAAAAACAAAGTGTGGTTTACTTATGATCCTAAGTTCAATCCTTCCAATAACCAATTTACAAGACTATTTAAGCTATCGGATGCAGATACCACGGATATATTTTCTGAAATTGTCGTTTTAGATACGTTCAATTTTGGGGACTATGGGATAAATAGAGTGCAACACTACAGCATCAATTATGATGGAAGCTTGGTTTTTAATAGTGACAATAACACAGACGAAGGATACGGAACAGTGGGAGTCATATCGCAGGACTTTCAACTGCTGGATACCCTGAGATTTAGTACGACAGCTGATGAAATAACCAATCACAATGCTTTCCCGATTGATGAAAATAATTCATTTTACATTACCACAAATAAGCGACTGATTAAATTTGCTTGGGACGGGCAAGAACTATCGATTGATTGGCAAGTCAACTACGATTTTGTGGGTGACGGCCCTGTTGGCACATTTGCAGAGGGGAGTGGTACTACGCCCACCCTTATGGGCTGGGGTGAAGGGAATGATAAACTTGTCATCATGTCTGACGGTCATAATCAAAATAATCTGGTAGCCTTTTGGAGGGAAGTTCCTGATGACTGGCAAGGAATTGCAGGGATGGACATCCGTTTTGCCGGGGCTATACAATTACCTGCGGCAGAATCATTTAGTAACACATTTCAATCTATTGAGAATTCTCCATCTGTATATAGCTACGATGTAGCTATTGCTCAATTCAACGGTTTCCTTGGTTATGATTGTAACAACTTCAAAGGGGTTCAAAAACTAAGTTGGAATACAGAAATGAATCAATTTGAAATAAGTTGGGTGAATAGCGACATAAATATGAATGGGGTCCTTACCTACAGCGAAGGCTCTAATACGGTGTACTGTAGTGGGAAAGAAGAAGACTGTAATTATTATTATTACGGGCTCGACTGGGAGACTGGCGAATTGAATTTTAGATACTTGTTAGGACCTGAAGGCACATTCTTAGACGACCCATTTTACGATGCAGGCAATAATAATATTATTGATGAAGATGGAAACATCTACTTTGCTGGTGGTGCTTCGTTGGTTAAACTGGAGATTGTAGAACGATCAACATCTACCTTTGAGCTAGACTTTGAGATAAAAGTAGATTTATTTCCAAATCCTACAAAAGGTGCAATCAAAATTGACACTAAAAATGACATAATTGAAAAATCGGTTTTTGGTATCAATGGAGAATTGGTACTGAGCTCTTATGATAATCAGCCAATAATTGATTTATCGAATTTAGCAACAGGTATTTATTTTGTCAAAATAACATTAAGTCATGGAATATCTGTTCATAAGATAGTAAAAGGAAACTGAATATAACATGAGATATAATGGAAACTTTGTTACCGCCGCGGCCTGCTTATATCACCGATCCGTGATCATTTAGGGGAAGGAGGGTTTAAAAACGACTAATTTTTAGCTCCTTATCCAAACAAAAAAATAAAAGGGCTGTTATCAAAAGGACTACTATTCAAAAAACTATTTCTATGAAAAAATTATTTACTCTGTTCCTAATTATATGCTTTAGTTATTCTGTCCAAGCCCAAAACTCCGGTGATCAAGTATTTGACAATTCTGTTTTACATGAAGTGAGATTTACTTTTGAGCAAGCTGATTACTGGCAACAGATGGTAAATAATTTTGAATTTAACATGGATGATGTTCCTTATATTTTAGGAGCAGTTACCATCGATGGAGTAGATGTAGACTCAGTAGGTGTGCGTTTTAAGGGATTTACTTCTTATACCTATGAGTCTGATAAGAAACCCATAAAGATCGATTTTAATGAGTTTGTCCCTGGAAAAAGGTTAGACGGTTTACGTAAACTAAATTTAAATAATGCAACTGGAGACCCATCCATGCAGAGAGATGTGATTTGTTACGATCTCATGAGGAAGATAGGTGTAAAAGCTCCTCGTACAGCCTATACTAGGGTATATTTTAATGATCAATACTGGGGTTTATATCAACTTATAGAACAAATAGACAAAGAGTTTTTACAAAATAATTTTACTAATGACGATGGCAACTTGATCAAAAATAAAGGATGGAGTCATTTTGAATGGTTTGGGCCAGATGATAGTGCTTATCATCCACCGTTTGAAATGAAAACGAATAAGGATCAGCCGGACTGGGAAGGTTTTGTAAATATGTTAGATATACTAAATAACGGAACTGATCAAGAAATAGAAAATGCTTTTGCTGATGTTTTTAATGTAGATTTATTTTTAAAAGTTCTTGCTATCGATGTGGCTACTAATAACTGGGATGCCTATATCGAGCACGGTCGTAACTGGTATATATATGAAGATGTAGTTACAGACAAATTTCACTGGATTCCGTGGGATTATAATTTTTCTCTTAGTAGTAGTGCATTTCAGATCAATGATGATTTTTGCGAAGTATTCTCAGATTTTACTGCGTTACAAGAAGGAACTACCACAATCACTTTTTTAGAAAATGCTTACTCTAACAAAACAATATCTTATGCCTGGGATTTTGGAGATGGAAATATTTCTGATAAAGAAAATCCGGTACATACATATCTTCAAGCTGGTACTTATACTGTCTGTCTGGAAGTAAAGCATGATGAAGATTGTTTAGATCAGATATGTAAGCCGATTACTACGAGCAGAGATCTTAATGATTGCTCAGTACAAATAAATGGTACCTGTCCTTATCCCGTAGATGAAGTATTTGCACTTACGCTTAGTTTTAGTCCATCCTGTTGCGGAGTATGGAGTCAGGAATGTGAGGATATACATAACTGGCTTTCTGGTGGCAATGGTGGTTTTGGAGCAACAGACTTTACTATAGATCAAAGAGATAATGATGGTGTACTTATTAATCGACTATTAGGTAATCCTAATTTTAATGAGAGATACTATACCGTATTTTGTGATCTTTTAAACAATGTTATGGTAGAGGATTCTATTTTTGCTCTTATAGATCATAATCGTGTTTTGATAGATAGCTCAGTTCAGGAAGACCCTAATTTTCTTTTTGACTATGATACTTTTCTAGACGAAATTACAAGCTTAGAAGAAGGAGGAATTAAAGCTATCATAACCGATCGGATCGTTACACTCAGGGCGGAGTTAGATTCTATATATACCTGCCCAGAAGAAAATAATATAATCGCTGCTGGCGATCTTGTCATTAATGAGTTTATGGCTTCTAATGATATGGATAGTGGAATTAGTGATACTGATGGGGAGTATGATGATTGGATCGAATTATATAATAACTCAGATGAGCGTTTAAACTTATCAGGTGTTTACCTCTCGGATGATCTTACTAACCCGACTAAGTGGTCTTTACCTTATGGAACACTCCTAGGACCTGATCGCTATCTTATTATCTGGGCTGATAATGATTCTATACAATTTGGGTTACACACTAATTTTAAACTGAGTAAAGATGCAGGACAGATCGTTTTATCTAATGCTGATGGTTCAATAATAGACGATATCAGTTATACAGCGCAGACTACAAATATCGCTTCTGCAAGAGTCCCTAACGGTACAGGTCCATTTACGACACAGCCGCCCACTCATGGATTTAATAATGATGATACATCAGGTGCTAAAAACTTATCGACTCTTACAGCTAAAGTTTTTCCTAACCCTACAAGTTCTTTCCTGAATATAGAGCTATCAGAAATCACGGCGGCCGCTCAGATAAAACTGATCGCCTCTGATGGAAAGTTAATGTATCAGCAGCAGATAAGCCATTACCAGACGGTATTAGATACCAGTCCTTTTCCGGGTGGGATCTATAATCTTCATATCGTCGATCAGAACGGAGGGAAATTTAATAAACGTATCGTTATCGCAAAATAGAACCCTAGATGTAAATCGTTATCTTGTGACCAGTTAGGACTATTATAATTATTTAATATAATATCTTAAAAAGTGTAAAAGGCTGTAACTTACATTTGTTGTAAAAAATTATTTCACTTAATACTAATCGCTATGATTGACTTACTAGACTTACTTTTAAATTTTATCATTGGTGACGACGAAGATGGAATATAAATAACTCGTTGTACTCCATCATTAAATTCTGGCTGTACCATTTAGTATCAGTAAACAAAACTTCTTACAAATTGACCATCACTCCAGACAATTCTGAGTATATCTGAGGAGGCTTCATATTTTTATACCCTATTCCTTTAGATTGTAAATCAGCAATACGCAATCTTTCCAGCATATACTTTAGAGCTGGAACAGAAAAATTATTGGCGGCAAGCCTATAGTCTTTTACAAAATATGCGGAATGTAAACCCAGAGCTCTTTGCAATTCCTGATCTGATGCTCTAGATAAAGATTTTGCAATAAGCACTTTAGATATAAACTGAAAGATAGAAGGGATTACCATTGGCGGAGGATTAGATTTCGCATTTTCCCCAAAATAATTGAAGATCATTGCCACCTTAGCAATATTTTTTTGACCGATCGCTTTATGTAATTCAAATACATTAAAATCCTTTGAAATACCGATTTGGTTTTGTATCAACTTGGTATCGATCGTACTGGCTTTGGGCAGATTAATTACTAGCTTCTGTAGCTCATTATTGATTTTATTTAGATCTGCCCCTAGATATTCTGCGATTAGCCTTACTGCATCTGGCCCCATTTTGTACCCCATGGAAGTAACCCGCTGCGAGATCCATGGACCGAGCTGATTATCGTAAAGCTTTTTAGACTCATAAACCATAGCTGTTTTAGAGATAGCCTTTGCAAATTTTGTACGCTTATCTAATTTTTTGTGCTTGTATGCGATCACTAATATCGTCTGCGGAGAAGGAGACTGAGCATAAGACTCTAGTTGTGCGATGGTTCTCATCTCCTGGGCTTCTTTTAAGATTACTACTCGATAAGATGACATCATCGGGAACTGGCGAGCATTATCGACGACCTGTTTAAAATCTGCTTCCTTGCCATATAAGACTACCTGATTAAAAGATTTTTCTGCATCGGGTAGTACTGTTTTTTCTATTGCTTTTGTCAGCTCATCGATATAGAAACTTTCTTCTCCATGGAAAAAGTAGATCGGGGCATATTCTTTAGCAGCAATGGATTTTTTTAATTGGTCAAAAGTCACAGACAATATTTAAGGAACTATTATAAAGCTAAGATAAATAAGTACTTTGGTAAGTAAGTTATCCATCTGTAAATACTCAAGAAAAAGAATGAAACTATAAAAAATAGAGCCCTAAACTGACGTGTAAAGGGCTCTCCTAGTTTAGACTTTCGTGACTACATTCTCAGGTTAAAAAGTTCTTAGTCATTTCCATCACAATCTAGGTTGGTTATCTTGAAAGCACTACATATTATGTGCTGATAGTATTCCTAGTTATATAAAGCTTTTCTATAAACAAGTTAAACAACTCTACATCAAAAAGCAATGCGAACATACAAATACATTTGACTATTTTTTTTAAATGTTAAAAGAAAAATATAGTCTTATGCTAAATTAAAAATGGACATGTAAGAAATCGTTATTCCTCAATAATATACATATCATAAATTATAACATATATAATGTAAAAAAGTTCGGTTTAAGTAAAACATTGGCTTTAAGCCACATGAATCAATCGTAAATAAATCTAAATCATTGTTAATAAACGTAGTTTACAATTATAAAATTCCACATACACTGTAAAGCCTAGAGAATCGAACCCTGACCTCTTGATCCCGTAATTCCTTAGAATTACGTAGACTCTCGAATTTTTTGTGAAAATTCGGAGCTGCAAATTTCTAATAAATTCCCATGCCTTTGAATGAAAGCAATTATTCGTTTTTGTGATTTTAAATTCTTCATCTTCCGTTCTCTCCCCATTGATTCTAATCTGGATTCAAATCCCATTTTCCACACTAATTCCCATGGTCGATATCCTTTGGTGGATTTAACTAAACCTGAGTTATGGCAATCTATCCTTGTGGATACATTAGAGGTTTGACCTATATAAAATCGATCAAACTTCTTGCTGTATAATAAATAAACATAATACATCTTTCTTCTTGAAAAGTGGAGCCTAGGGGAGTCGAACCCCTGACCTTTTGATCCCGTAATTCCTTAGAATTACGTGGACTCTCGAATTTTTTGTAAAAATTCGGAGCTGCAACTTTCTAACAAATTCCCATGCCTTTGAATGAAAGCAATTATTCGTTTTTGTGATTTTAAATTCTTCATCTTCCGTTCTCTCCCCATTGATTCTGATCTAGATTCGAATCCCATTTTCCACACTAATTCCCATGGTCGATATCCTTTGGTGGATTTAACTAAACCTGAGTTATGGCAATCTATCCTTGTAGATACATTAGAGGTTTGACCTATATAAAATCGATCAAACTTCTTGCTGTATAATAAATAAACATAATACATCTTTCTTCTTGAAAAGTGGAGCCTACAGGAATCGAACCTGCGACCTTTTGACTGCCAGTCAAACGCTCTAGCCAACTGAGCTAAGGCCCCATTTACTTCTAACCAAATGTGGTAATTATTTTTGAAAGCAAAGAACTTAGATATGTAAAAATAACTCTTATTGCATAAAGTAATCTTTTACAAGTCACTCCTATGTAATTCGTAAAACAGAAATGTACTAATTTCAATAGCATTTTGACCAAAGAACTACAACCAGTTTTTCTTTTTGAAGAAGTAAAGAAGTCCAATAAAAATAATGAGCATAATCCCTAAGAGTATAAAATAACCATATCTATAATGTAGCTCAGGTATGTGATCAAAATTCATCCCATAGATACCCGCTAGAAAAGTAAGTGGGATAAAAATAGTCGATACGATTGTGAGGACTTGCATGACTTGGTTCATTTTAAAACTAACCTCTGATATAAATAAGTCTTGTAGACCATTTAAAATATCTCTAAACGACTCTATCGTATCCATTACTTGGATTGTATGATCATATAAATTTCTAACAAAAACTGTCGTGTTTTCTGAGATTATAGGACTATCTGATTTTTCAAATTTCCCAATCGCTTCGCGTAAAGGAGCAATCGATTTACGCATAGAAATCAGTTCCTTTTTAAGACTATGAATTTCCGATTTTGTTCTAGAATCTTGACTTTCTACAACTCGGTCTTCTAATTTTTCTATTTCTTCTTCTACTCCTTCTATTACTAAAAAATAATGATCAACTACTAAATCCATTAATGCGTAAACAAGGTAATCCGATTCTCTTTGTCTAATCCGGCCACGATTGTTATGTATCCGTTTACGCACCATCTCAAAAAGGTCAGACTTTGTTTCTTGGAAGGTTATAACTAATCCTTTTTTGAGATAAAGGGCTACTTGCTCTGACTCAACTTTTACCTGTTCTCGATTAAAAGAGATGGCTTTTATAATTATAAAAATTCCATTATCGTATTCTTCAAATTTTGGTCTGAGATGAACATCAGAGACATCCTCGAGGATCAGAGAATGTATTCCAAAAGTTTTTCCAACATACTCTATTAATGCTGTATCATGTATTCCACGGATATCGTACCAGTCGGTTTTCTGATCAGAAGAGGGACGGAGGACAACATTCTTATGATTATTAAATATCTCTTCCTCGAGAGTATCTTTATCATACTGCAGATAATGTATCTGTACGTTATCTGTTTTCTTATTGCCTGTATATAGAACAGATCCCGGAGGCATTCCTATTTTACGTCTTCTCTGACTCATAATGATGGATTACTAGGAAGATCAGATTTTGTATTTTTATAGACCAGCGTACGATGCGGAAATGGGATCTCTATACCCTCTTTATCAAATCTCAATTTTATAGATTCCATTAAATCGCAACTGAGTGCAAAAGCATCAGTGGCATTTCTTGCCCATGCCCAGCCTCTTAGATTAACTGATGATTCTCCTAATAACACCACTCTGACGGGAGCAAGCTCTATACCATCTGCAATCATTTCTTTTGTTCTATTATCAAAATGTAAAGGATGATTTATAATTTCTTCTTTTATTATTTTTTTTGCTTTGAGTAGATCGGAGTCATAGCTTACGCCAATATCGATCCATTTACAAATACCAGTATCACTAAAATCCGAATTGACAATTATCTCATCACTGATCAAAGCATTAGGGATAATTATCCTCTTATTTTCAAAATCTCTAATCACTGTATGTCTAAGGGTAATATCTTCAATAATACCTGTTAGCTCTCTAACTTTTATTCGATCATTAACCCTAAACGGTTTAAAGATGATAATAAATATTCCACTAATGATATTACTTAAAGCATGCTGAGATGCAAAACTTATTCCCACTGCAATAATACCAGCACCCGCTAGCAAAGAGCTAGCTAATGCTCTAAGATTAGGCATCATAAAGATGGCGATACTAAAGCCTACTATATAAATCAGAAAAATAACTGCATGACGTAGAAATAAATAATTTGTAGGATCATTTTTCAAGTGCTTTGTAGAATGATCAATTAATCTTTTAAAAAATCGATTAACTAATAAAGCGAGTATAACGGTTACAATTATTATCCCAACAAAGATTCCAATATTCTCTAGATTAGTTAATGTTTCTGTGTTCATAAAATTGATCTACTTAGAACCTTGATTTATTATTTGATTGCAAAATCTTATCTCAAAAGAGAGTAACCATCTGTTGCAAAGGAAAACCCTTTGTTCCCATTCTCTCCGATCATTATAGCCTGTACAAGTGGTCTAACCTTTGCAGATCGTGCACCCATTTCGATAATAAAATTGGCCCCCGAGCCTCCAGAATTATCGTCTCTTTCTACGACATAGTTTACAGTTCCCATTGCAGGAATACCGATCGTTTTGTCTATATACTTTCTTACTAGATCTCCGTCAGTATTATAGTATTCTATTTTAGACACAAAGATGGTGTCATTAAAACTAGTGTTCCTAATACTAAGGGTTGCAGACAACAAATTATTTTGATGCATGACATCGAAATAAATATCTGAGTAAATGGGTACATAAACAATATCCTGAAAAGGCATTTTCTCTCCTTTTATAGAACTACTAACCTCTAGACTTTTAAGTTCGTTTTCACCTTTATCATTGGTATTAGGATTAGGAGTGGTGCAAGAGATGACTGCCACTAAAATAAGAAGGAGAAATTGTTTCATATGTTGTATTTAGATTGCAATATCTTCAATTTTAGGTAGTTTACGAAGCATTGGGGATTTAGAAATAACAGCAAACCCAAAAGTCAATACTCCCAGTCTCCCGACAAACATTAAAAATGATAAAACAAGTTTACTTAGAACTGACATTTCACTGGTAATACCAGTAGACAAACCGACTGTACTTAGTGCGGATGCTGATTCGAAAAGAATGGCATCCATATTTAAACGATGTCCGTCTATGATTAATATTAACCAAGTACCGATAATTAAAATAATACTGTAAAATAAAATCGAAGAAAATGCCAAATAGATATTAGAGGCTGGGATTTCCTTTGATAAAAAAGTAATATGTTTTGATTTTTTTAAAATCGAACTTAAGACGGCAAAAACAGCTGTAATAGATGTCGTTTTAATGCCTCCTCCAGTTCCAGAAGGAGATGAACCTATCACCATTACTAGGATAAGAATAAATACTGTCGAAGATCCAAATCTACTAAGATCAAAATTATTAAAACCGACGGTAGTATGTGCCGATATATTTTGAAAAAAAGAATATCCTAACCCTTTTATTCTTTGAGAAAATAATAAATCATCAGACACCCAAATTAATAAGGAGGGAATCGTACAGATTAGAAAAGTAGATATTAAAATAATCTTTGAGGTTAGAGTAATTTTCCTTCTTTTATGTCTGAGCATCAAAAAGAAATCCATCAATACAATAAATCCGATAGACCCTAATAATGATAAGATCATTATTGTTACGGTAATAAAACTATTATCGCTAAAACCAGATAAAGAATCATCAAACAAACTAAAACCAGCTGTACAAAATGCAGAAATACTATGGAATATAGCTTGCCATAAAGGATTATCAACACCCTCGTTTTTAAAACCAAAGTATAAAAATATCGCCCCTACCACCTCTATGATTACGGTAAAAACAAATACGCTATATAAAAATTGCAGCATGGGATATCTAGAAGGAAGATTAAATTCTAGCCTTAATAAACGAGCCGATATCTTAGGCAATTTATCAAATTGTTTTAGGAGAATAAATGAACTGAGAGACATGTACCCTACTCCTCCTAACTGTATAAAGAATAAGCCGATTATTTGTCCATAAATATTATAGGCCTCATTAAAAGAAGAAGGTGCTAATCCTGTCGTACTGACTATAGAAACTGAATAAAAAAGATGGTCGATCAATGTAGTTTCAGCTCCTTGAACAAAAGGAAGATTTAATATTATAAAACATAAAAGTATCATGAATAGATACCCTTTTATTAAAAACAAAGTGACCAAACGATCAGTGCTTTTTTGCTTGTTTAACCATGCTTTTAAATTTTTCATTTAAGTCTATGAAGTTGTTTTTTTTTTATAAACCTGTTGTATCATTTAAACATAATAATTTTCTAAATTAGGTATAAGCAGGGTTATAGTAAACATAATGGATCTATTTTTTATTAATCTACTTACATAAAACAAACATATTTTATATTCAAAAAAATGTTCAAGATTATCTCTATTCTATCTTAATACTTTACACTTATATTTTATAAGAAAAAGAGTCCCCTTGAAAACAAGAAGACTCCTAGAAACAAAATGACTTAATTACAAAAAAAATCAAATTTAATTTTTGACCGAATATGGTTTTTACTCTCAAACATTAATCTGTGAGTAAAAACGCATATCGATCTGGGACGGGAATAGAATTATAAAATCTAAATCCGTACGCTAAAGGTGTTTATAGGAAATTACATTCTTAAAACTTTAATCTGCTTATTTACATCACCAGCTCTTACATTTATGATATATATTCCATTGGCGAAAGCCGACAAATCTATCCTCGTTTTACGCTGTATAATACGCTCAGTGTGTAATAATTTTCCATCTATAGAAACCACTTCTAATCTTGCTCCCACTGATAATAACTCTGTATTTATCTCAAGATTTATAAAGTCCGCTGTAGGGTTAGGAAATGCAGATAACTCTATATCTACATCGCCTACATCCTCAGTCCTTGTGATAGGATCATCTCCAACTACCACATCTTCAATAAAAATAGCTGAAGCTCCTGCAAACAATTCGTTGTAAAAAGGAACTACATCACCACCTGTAGATACATTATCAAAACCTAGAATCCTTCCACCGCCATTTGCTCTTTCTGCAACATAGATTGCGTCTAAATCTTTTTTATAAGCAACATCGACTGGATTACCTAACATAGTCGCTGCTCCTATGATTATTACTTGCTCCGTACTACTAACCGTTCCGTTTGCAGCGGCATTAGAAAAATCTGGTATGATATGTAACCCACCATCGGTATCACTGCTTGCTTCTCCTACATCTGTAAGGATCATCAGATCATTCTCTGCATCATAAGTAATCCCATGAGTACGGACTAGATCTTCTATATCCACGATACTAGAAGCTGTAATGACACCATCTAAATTTTCAAAGAAATTATCATAAATAGCTAACTGATTAGAATTATCAACAATGGCATATAATGTATTTACATCTGCATGAATACCCCATAAGTTAATTCCTACATCGTAAGTCTTTTTTAGATTGATCGCATCAGGCGTAAACTGATAAACAAATAATTTATTTGCCTGTCCATTTGCATCATTTGCATCTTGTGCCACGACAAATCTATCTCCTGCTACTGCAAGTTCTCTAGCATTTATAAAATCAGAAGTAGAGGTTGCAGTAAGGACAGGTAACATACCTTGAGCTAAATTCTCTTTTACTTGGCTATAGGCTTGTATCACATTATCAGTCCTATTTATCTGATAAAGTACATCCGCATCTGTATCGTAATAGATACCATCCGCATCCATGGCCATGCTTTCAAAACTAGAAATCGATAAATTACGATCCTCTAATACATCTGCCATACCAATCATTCCTGAATTATTAGAGGAAATGAATACATCTCCTAAACTTGCTAATTGGAAATCAGAGGAACTACCAGATAGATAAACAGCTGATGCTCCTCCAAATAACTCAGTGTAAATCGGAGTCGCATCTCCAGAAGCCGTAGGAATATCATAAACCAATACTTTACCTCCTTCTGAAGCTCTCTCTGCTACGATGATGGTACCTGTTATCATATCTAAAGCAACATCTACTGGATTACCTAAAGAAGAATTTAATCCTTCTATTCTTAATTGCTCGTTATTACTTATCGTATTATCCGTGATCGCATTAGTAAAATCAGATACCATTACTACAGCTCCATCTGTAGCACTGGACGCTTCTGCAACGTCTGTAAGTACCATAATATCATTTGCCGCATTATAGGTCAGTCCATGCGTTCTTATCATAGACTCTATAGCAACTACTGCGTCAGCTACGATTGTTCCTGCTGGATTAGAAAAGAAATTATTATACACAGCAAGATTTTCTGAATTATCCTGTATTGCATACATTGTACTTCCTTCTAAATGTATTCCCCATAAATTAATTTCAGACTGATAAGTTTTATCTAAACTGATAGAAGTAGTAGTGATATCATAAACCACAAACTGGTTTACTTGGCCATTTGCATCATTTGCATCTTGTGCTACTACTAGCTTAGATCCTGCAACAGCGATTTCTCTACCGTTAGAAAAATCTGAAGTAGAGCTCATTACATAAGTAGGAGGAACTCCGTTAGATAGATTTGCAAAAGCATCGCTATATATATCTATTACATTAGAAGTCCTATTAAGCTGATAAATCATATCATTGTCCTCATCATAGTATACACCATCAGCATCTACTGCTCGACTTACAAAAGTGGTATAAGTCAGCGTCTTATCTTCACTTATGTTAAACAGTCCTACTTTTCCTTGAGTGTTAGATGATACTAAAAACTGACCAGCAAGAGCTGCAGCTTGGCTAGGATCCCCTTTATAAAGACCACCACTACATTCGCCGGTTCCGCTATGAGGCATCGCCACATATGGAAATGCGTCAGAAAATGGTTTATCATTAGATTCTACTCCAGTCGTAAAGCTTAGAACATTTAATAATTCTTGTGTAACTGGACTATCCCCACTTGCTGGATCATAATCATCATACCACAATCCTACTGCCGCAAGGACGACTCCTGCTACTGCTTGCAATTCGATTCTGGTAACATCATCCTCTAGTCTACGCCCGTTAGGAAATCCATCCATATTAGGAATAAATTCTAAATCAGCTGTCGTGTTATATGGAGCAACTGTAAGTCCTATTGCTGCCGCTTGTATTAATCCTAGCGAACTAAAAAATGGATCATCTCTAGGAGTTGGAGGCACTGCCATGTTAAGACGTAACATATCTCCACCATTAGGTAAAAAATTATTTATAAAAGGTTTTCCTGCAGCAAGCGGATTACCTTCTTTTCCTGTTGCTAACTGGTATGGTATAACATTAGGAACTCCTGTATGGAAAGTCGGCCATAAATCTACTGACCGAGGTTTTCCAGGAGCTGGTAATAATAATGTTCCGAATACTGCATCGTCTAATGCTGTACCATCTAAAGCTGGATCTCCTTTTAGACCATAAAGACCGTCACCACCATTAGAAAAATCAAATGCTCCTAAAGATGCTTTTTGTATTCTCAATGGACCAAAGGCTGGAACTGCTCCTCCAAACTGATCATCATCCATGTATAAAGCTAACTCTGGATTATAGAAAAATTCATCCATCGTAGTCTCTCCTATCTCATCGTAAGGAGTAATACTATTCCAGAAGTCTTTACTCCCCACTGGAATTACGGCTTCATTTGTAAGTGGCATTCCTAATCTAGAAACCTGCACCCAATCGCCCCCAAACTGAGGATCATCAGTGGTACTTAAGGTACGCATAGCAGGTCTACTTGCTGATGCCCATACTCCGATTACATACTCTGCATCTAAAATAGATGTCGGTTGTAGAGGTGCTCCTGCTTTTAATAAGCTAGAGATAGGAATCTGTAATGCGATAGTACTTACATTTAGACAAGCTAAATTGTCAACAGGTTTTCCAGCCTGACGTGGTGCATTACCAAGATCAAAAATTCCACCTAAGTCCACAAAAAATGGATCATCACTAGGGCCGGCATACACTACTTCTCCCGTAGTCGCGGTCGTTACTGCATCATTAAATAAAGCATCGTAGGTTGTGTTTAAACCCGCTGCCCCCTCTATAGATCTCTCGCCTATATTATTAGGAGGTACGATTCCGTTAACGATAATCGGTAAAAATATCGTACCACCGTCTACACTTTTTTCTAAAGTATAGGTTGTTTTTAAATTTTGTTTTCCGAGTCTGATATTAAAAAATGTCGTCGGGTCTTCATTTTCTTGAGTAAAAGTAAATCTGTAAATAATCTCGTCTCCTATAAGAGCAGTGTTATTATCGACGTGGATTTCGTATCTAATATTTTCTCCAAAACTATAATAGTTAGGACCTCCGTGGGGTAATTGCATAGGTACATAAGTAGCTATAATATTAATCATATCTGGATTGTCCGGGCTACGGAACGCATATAAGTCTACGTTATCCGCTAATGGATCATTAGAAATCAGAGGGGCTTCTCTATGGCTAGATGCACTCACATAAATAGTACTCATAAGGAGCATCACCAGAGAAAGCAATATTGGTTTTATGTTAAAATTATTTTTCATTTTTAAATTTTTAGATTTTATATCTGGTGATTGATTATTGGTTTACGGCCGTACCTCTCCATGGTAACGCTACATAAGGAAACGTGGATCTAAATGCTTTATCATTAGTTGTAACTCCAGTGCTGTACGTCAGTACGTTTAATAAATTAGGTGTAACTGGAGAAGGAGAATTAGCAGGGTCATAATCATCATACCATAGTCCTACTGCGGCTAGTACTACTCCGGCCACTGCTTGCAATTCGATAGTAGTAACATCATCTTCTAGTCTTCTACCATTAGGAAATCCATCCATATTAGGAATAAACTCTAGGTTAGCTGTCTCATTAAAAGGAGCTACGGTAAGACCTATTGCTGCCGCCTGTATTAATCCTAGCGAACTAAAATTAGCATCATCTCGCGGAGTAGGTGGTACAGCCATATTAAGACGTAACATATCTCCACCGTTAGGTAAAAAGTTATTTACAAATGGTTTACCAGCCGCCAGTGGATTACCGCCTTTACCAGTTGCTAATTGATAAGGAATCACATTAGGAACACCTGTGTGGAATGCTGGCCATAAATCTACTGATCTAGGCTTTCCAGGAGCTGGTAATAATAAGGTTCCGAAAACTGCATCATCTAAAGCAGTTCCTGCAAGAGCTGCGTCTCCTTTTAAAACATACAGTCCATCTGCACCATTAGAAAAATCAAATGCTCCTAATGAAGCAGTTTGTATCCTTAATGGACCTAATGCTGGTACTGCTGATCCAAACTGATCATCATCCATATATAAACCTAGCTCTGGATTATAAAAGAACTCATCCATAGATGTTTCCATTATCTCATCGTACGGTGAGATTCTATTCCAGAAATCTTTAGAACCTATCGGAATAACAGCCTCATTTGTTAATGGCATTCCAAGTCTAGAAACTTGCACCCAGTCTCCTGAGTGAGTTTCTGTACCGTCTGTATTTAATGTACGCATAGCAGGTCTACTAGCTGATGCCCAAACTCCAATTACATAATCACTATCCAAAATAGAAGTAGGCTGAGCTGGTGCTCCCGCCTTTAGTAATGTAGAAATAGGAATCTGTAATGCGATAGAATGTACATTAGTATTTGCAAGTCCATCTCTAAGTGGACCGTTTTGTCTAGGAGCATCTCCCAGATCAAAAATTCCTCCTAGATCTACAAAAAATGGATCATCTACTGGACCTGCAAAAACGGTTTCTCCAGTCGTAGCCGTAGCTACTGCCGCACTCCATAATTCTTCATATGACGCAGCTAAGCCCGCACCTCCTTCTATAGATCTCGGACCAATGTTAGGAGGAGGTACGATACCATCTGTAAGAATCACATCAAAACTAGCACCTCCATTAACACTTCTTTCTAATGTGTAAGTAGTTCTTGCATTTTCCTGACCGAGACGAATCGTAAAAAACGTCGTCGGATCCTGATTAGTTTTATTAAACGTGAGTCTATATATAATCTCATCTCCAGGTACTGCAGCATCGTTATCTACATGTATCTCGTACCTAACATTTTCTCCAAAGGAATAATAATTAGGTCCTCCAAAAGGTAATTCCGCTGGAATATAGTTTGCGATAATCGTAATCATGTCTGGATTATCTGGACTTCTAAATGCATATAAATCTGTGTTATCTGCAAGTGGGTCTGAGGAAATAAGAGGTGCTTCTCTATGACTTGATGCTCGGGTAACGAGTGTCACACAAAGCAAGACAATCACATGCAAAAACAGCGATCTTGATTTTTTGAGTGTGTTTAATTTCATTTTTATTTATTTAGAATTTGAAAATGGAAGCGGATAAGTTGCAGCTTCTAATCTTATTTACGAGTGCACAATTAAAATTGGATTTATGTTTCTTTTATTATTCTTTAAACACAATCAACTTGTCTCACTCAGAACATTGAAATAAAAAGGCCTTTTAACTTCTTTAAGCTAAAAGGCCTTAAAAGGGTGTTGTAATTTCTATGGCTTATTGAACCTTAGAAAATACTTTACTTGAAGTCAAGCCAAAAATCCATAATTCTTAATCTCTTAGATTTGAGATTCAATTTCATTTATATCCGGATGTATAGATCCAGTTACTTTGGCTTTCGCCAAATAATTTTTACTCATATTCTTATTATCCAGAGCTAAATATATTTTAGCTAAGAGTCTATTTACATCTATATTTTTTGGTCTTTTTTCCGATTCCATTAAAGCGTATTCTAATGCCTTATCCGGATTATCTAATAAATTAAGATACATGTCGGCGTACTCCAAATTCATATTATGCCCTGCCTGAACATCATCCTCTAGCATAGCAAATATTTCTTTAACAATCGCATCTAACTTGTCCTCCTTTTTCTCAAGTTTATAAATATGAGCCATCTGCAAATAGTATCCTACCTCCGGTATAATATCCATTGCCTCCTGAATTTTCTTTGAAGCACTTTTAATATCCCCCTCTCGGAAACGTAAATCTCCTATAGCGGCTATTGCAAAAGGATAATCCTCTCTTGTTTGTAAAATCTCTCCATAGACTTTTTCTGCTAAATCCTCTTTACCATAAAGCGTGTATAACTCTCCTAAAGTTTGCATCGCCCATGCTGTTTCTTCATATCCGGGATATCCAGATTTTATGGCTAGGGATAATGCTTTAATAGATCCATCTATATCTCCGTGTATTTCTCTTAAATAAGATATTCTAGAATAAGAACGGATATCTGGCTTTATAGAAATCATCTTATCAGCAGCAGCGACAGCTTTATCATACTCCCCTAGCTCTACATAACAATCTACTAAGACCCCATAAATTTGTGCGTTAGTTCCATTTAATTCTAATGCTTTTTTGGCTGTAGCCAATGCATCTTTAAATTCATGTAATGATAACTGCACACCAGCCTTAGTTACATTAGTCTGGAACAATAAATTAGCATCAGCATTTTCCGACTCTAGTATTTGGTTTAATAATTTTAGAGCAGCTGGATAATAATGTCCGTGCTCTCCAGTGACTCTAGCCTCTTTAATAAAAAGTTCTGCTAGTTGTAATCTTGCATTGTGATCTTTTGGATTTTTGTCTAATGCTTGCTTTTGATCTGAATAAAAGTTCTGGACAAAATCCCACTCTTTTCCTTGTTGGATTTTTTCACTCCGGGTGATGAGCTCTGGAATATTTGATACTTCCTTAACTACATTATCTGAAGGACCACAAGAAAATAGTACCCAGCTAGAGAGCAAAAAGATTAGATAATTTAATTTCATTTTAAGTTTTATTTGTTTCTATATATACTTACGAGAGGAATTTTAGAAACGGATTTCTGAGTTGTCATTTTTTTTGAAGAATAAGCAATTTAGGAGTATATTTACACGAATACATTTTTAAACCTACAACCCTATTGTATCCAAGATTCTGACATAATATTATCAATTAAATCTAGAAATCAGCAAGGACTCACTCGCCTGTACAATAAGTATGGAAATGCCATTTACGGGGTCATCACACGTATCGTAAAGGATAAAAATACTGCAGAAGAAGTTTTGCAGCAGACAATGCTGAAAGCCTGGAATAAAATAGATAACTATGACAGTGGTAAAAGCTCTGTGTATACATGGTTAAATGTAATTGCTAGAAGTACATCTATAGATGCGGTTAGATTAAAAAGATATCAAAATATACAAAAAACTGATACCTTAGATCCACTCGTACATGATCATAGTAGTAGTTTTATTTCTTCGTCTAAAATAGATGTAGATAAACTGACAGCAAAGCTTGACCCTAAATATAAAATCGTTTTAGATAAATTATATTTAGAAGGTTATTCTCAATCTGAAGTGTCTAAATTATTAGACATTCCTTTAGGAACTGTGAAAACAAGAGTGCGTCAAGCGATTACTATATTACGTGATGAAGTAAAAGAAGAGAAGAATTTATTTTTTGGAGTATTATTAATGTTAATCCTACTTGTTTTATGTCTTTAACGATAGAAAATATAAGAGAGTCGGGACTTCTGGAACTTTATGTTTTAGGTGACCTAGGATTGCATGAGAAAAGCGAAATAGAAGCAGCACTACTAAAATACCCCGAACTTAAAACTGATTTATTAGAAATAGAAAAAGCGTTTTTTGCTTATGGTTCTGCTCATGGTATAAAAGCTCCACAGTCAGTCCTCAATAAGGTCTTGGATCAAACTAAAAACACAGCAAAGCCAACTAATACTACGGTTACAAAAACACCGCCAGAAGTAGAAAGTTCTAAAGGACTAAGTACTTTAATGAAAATAGGTTTCTGGGGGTTATTGGCTACTACTCTAATGTTATTTTTTACTCAGAAATCGGCTCAATCCAAATTTGATAATGATTTTGCTACTTACAAAGAGACTTGCGATAGAGTAAATAATGATCTTAAAGAAAAAGTTGCTCTTTATAAAGAACTGAGTAAAATAGATAATAAGATCATCGAGGTACAGGCTACGGAAAAATATCCTGATACTAAAATGATTTTTAATACCAATGAAGCGACCAAGAGGAACTTCATCCAGTTTAAATTTTTACCAGAATTAAAAAGCAATCAGTCCTATCAACTCTGGTCTCTTAAACCAGATAGTGACCCGATTCCTCTTACTGTTTTCGAAGACATTAGTGAATTATTAGAAGTAGCATTTGAGGAAGGTACTAATGCTTATGCTATTACTATCGAACCTAAAGGAGGCCAAGACGCTCCTACTCTAGAAAATCTTATCGGTGTCTTCCCAGTTGCTGGGTAATAATATCAGCCTTTAATAAATCCGATTCTCTTTCTACTCCCGTATATAATATTGTAATTGATATTGGTTAAAGCTAATTAACAATTGTAGTAATTAATCAATTCTATAAATGCATGAAGATGCATTTATATTTTGATGCTTAATAGGTAAAGTATATTCATGAGATAGTTTTAATAGTTTTAATAGTTTGTTCTATCTCGCAAAAAATGGGATGATTTTTTTATGCTCACTACCTTTAAGCATCACTTAATATAAAAATTTACTTTCTTGTTATTCATATTAAGTAAAATAAGATACACCTTATATGCTTCTATTTTATCCGTTGTCACTTAGATAGTAATACCAGAATCTAATGGAGTACATAAGGAAATAAAAGTTTGACTATCGTTTATTGATGACTTTATTCTTTTTAATGTTTTAGTAGTGCAATAAAGAGAACTGATATAAACGGTAAAGATAGTTTTGAATGTTTTTATAGTGGTGCGGGGATTGCCTTTTGGTTTAGGCGATCCCCTTTTTTTATTCCTCTTTAAAATCAGGATTCCTTCCTTTTAATTTCTTTTAGGCTAGAGTAAATTAAAAACATTTTGATACCAAAACAGTTGGAATCAAAATGTTCTATTATTTAATCAATTCTTACGAATACTAAGCACAAGTGATTTTAAGTTTAAGTTCTTTATATTCTTTAATAGAATCTATCAGATTTA